>CACYSH010000057.1 GCA_902776945.1 uncultured Ruminococcus sp. | reverse complement strand
AAATATATACCTGTCATCGGCGTAGGAGAATATGCGTTTGCATTGAAAGCAGATTTGGTAACAACGATCAAGCTGCACAGCATAAAAAGCGTACAGTATGAGATAGGCAGATTAGCTTTTGCAGAATGCAAGGCATTGGTTTCCGTTGAACTGCCTGACACGACCGTTTCGATCGGGAACGGTGCGTTTATAGATTGTTCGGCGCTGCCGACGCTCGTTATTCCCGAAAGCGTCACCGAGATCGGCGATTCTGCGTTTGCTGACTGCGTAAATCTGTCAACGATAACTATACCCTCTCAGGTCAAGGTGATAGAAGAGGCTGTGTTCAAAGGCTGCAAGTCGCTTATCAACATTACATTGCCTGCCGGACTGACAGCAATCGAAGCACACGCATTCCAGGGCTGCGCTTCGCTGAAAACGCTGCTCCTTCCGTCAAACTCTGTTAAAGTAGAACCTTACTCTGTTGGTTGTGATGAAGATGGTGAACCGTATCCCGGTTTTGAGCTGAAACTTCCCGACGGAACGTCAGTAAAGCCGGACTGGCTTAAATAATCCAAATAAACAATAGTAAGAAACGTCCGTTCAGGGGTCTGAAAGCAAAATTCGCGCAGACCCGAACGGACGTTTTTATTACAAAAGCAACGATTTGGTTAATTAAAAATATATATTATATGCTATTTTTGTTCATAAATATAGATTATAATAGATTATAGGTATGGATTGTGATAGACAGACGGTCTGAAAGTGGGAAAGATGTGTACATGAATAATAATGTCATCTTTATAGTGGGTATTGTTCTTTCCGGGGTCTCGGCGCTGGGGCTGGCGATAAGCCTTACTGTGCTGAAATTCAAAATGGCTGCTCTTAAAGTCAAACTTGACGAGGAGTACGGCAAGGACAAAAGAGGTAAATGACAATGACCGGCACTACATACAGAGATACATATCAGATAATCAAGGAGCTTGGACACGGCGGCAAGGGCGTTGTTTACCTTGCAAATCATTTAAGGCTTAAACGGCAGGTTGTCCTGAAAATGGAAAAGGTCAGCTCCCGTTCGAGAGAAGCCGCCAGCCGCGAGGTTGATGTGCTTAAACTGTTGAAGCACCAGTATATACCGGTCGTTTACGATTACTTTGCCGACGGCGACCGCGCTGTTACCGTTATGGACTATATCAAGGGCGAAAGCCTTGATAAGCCGCTGAAGCGCGGTGAGATATTCCCTCAGGCGCAGGTCATCGAGTGGGCGAAGGAGCTTTTGCAGGCGCTTGATTATCTTCACAGCCCCACGCACGGCGACCCTCCGAAGGGATATGTTCACAGCGATATAAAGCCTGCGAACATAATGAGACTTCCCGATAACAGCATTTGTCTTATAGATTTCAATATAGCACTTTCTCTCGGCGAGTTCCATGTGCTGGGACTAAGCTCTGCCTACGCTTCGCCCGAGCATTTCGGCTTTGACTTTTCGGGCAGCTCGCCGGTTGTCGGCGATAACGGCATTATTTCGGGCAGCTTTGATAATTCGGCTGCGGCGGATAATGCGCAGGAGAGCAGTGCCAACGCTCCGCAGGCTGCGCAGGAAAACGCGGCTCCGCAAAACAATAACGGCGGATATGCAAACTACGCGCAGTCGGGCGATTCAGGCTCGGAGGACGCTACGGAGGAGACCTCCGATGTTCAAAGCAGCCGTGCCGCCGGAACGGCAGATGAACAGTCCACGGTGGGCAGCGAATATGTTTCCTCCGAAAATAACTATGAAGGCGAGGAAACACGCGCCGCGGGCGAAAGCTCGGTAACGGCGGCTGCGGCTGACAGCGCTCCGAAAGAGTCGGTGTCGGCGAGCCGCAGCAGCGGCAGCACTTTTTCCACCGCCGCTTCAAAAAAACCAAAAAAGATAATTCCCGACGTGCGTTCGGATATTTATTGTCTGGGCGTTACGCTTTATTATTTGCTTACGGGCGAAAATCCCCGTCTGAATTACCGTTCGCGCCCCGAATCCATAAAGGATTTCGATATTGTGCCGCTTTCTCCGGAAAAATTCAGCAAGCCCTTTGCGGATATTATAACAAAATCAATAAATGCAAATCCCGATCTCCGCTTTCAGTCGGCGGCGGAAATGCTCGAAGCCCTCGAAAATTTGAAGATCAACGACCCGAGAACAAAGCGGCTTAGGCTTGCGCAGCGGATATGCGGCGCGGCTTTCGGTTCGCTGCTTGCGCTGGGTCTGTTTACCGGTTTTGTCGGGCTGAAAAGAATACAGCTTTATGACAATGCGCTCAAAAACGCGGAATATTCGCAGAATGCTCTTGAAAGCGGCGACATTAAGAACGCCGTGAGCTATGCGCTCGAAGGGCTGCCCTCAAAGAATCCGCTGTTCAATCCCGTGTATCTTGCGGAGCCGCAGAAGGCGCTTGCCGACGCGCTCGGCGTGTACGAGCTTTCGGATTCGTACAAAAGCGCTGCGACGGTCGCACTTCCTTCCGCGCCGCTGCTCATGCGTTTGTCGGATGACGGCGACACCTGCGCCTGCGTATGCGCGGGCAAGTTGGAGATAATCTCGACGGCGAACGGCAGTATCATCGCCGAGCTTGATGCCGACCCCTCAGCGCTTTCAGAGGTGGAGTTTTTAAGCGGCAGCCGACTTGTTTTCGCTGGTGCCGAAGGGCTTACCTGCTATGATTATTCGGCGGGCAAAACGATATGGACGGGCGAAAAGGCGACCGGGATAGCGGTCTCGGGCGACGGCAAGACCGTTGCGGGCATCTACCGCGACGAAAGCGTTGTCACGCTTTACAATGCCGAATCGGGAGCGGCTTTGTCGAACCGACTGAAATTCGGTTCGGCGCATCAGTACGTCCCCGACCACGATAACTATATAAATCCGGGTATAAATCTTCTTGAACTGAACGGCGACGGCACGGAGATAGCACTTAGCTTTTCCGAAGGAAACGTTGTCTACATGAATCTCAAAAACGGCGAATACGGAATGGCGATACCGTACAGCGATCTCCGCTTTTTCTCTGGCGGCTTTATTGACGATTATTTTGCGGTGTCAGGCTCGAACGCCGATGAGTTCGAGATAGACGTTTTTGAATACGCGGATAATAAAAACGTTCTCCGTGCGACGGAAGCGGGGGGACACGGCGCGGTCGATCTGAAAATCATCGGCGGCAATATTTATTTTCGAAAATCCAACATGATCTATCGGTTAGACCAAAAGGACAGGTATTCGCAGCAAAAACTGGTCTCCGCCGACGAAAATATAAAGGTTTTTGATACCGACGGCAGCCATATCATCGCGGGCGGCGAGGGCTTTGCGGATATTTATTCCCTTGACGGCGAAAAGCTGGCATCATTTGAGGGAAATGCCGACCGCAATCTTGCCTGCATGAGAAACGGCACGGCGGTTTTCGGGAACAACAACAGCAGCGAACTGCGCGTGCTGAGATTCAGCCGCGACGTTCAAAACACCGTTGCCACTTACCCGACAGGCTATCAGCACAGCGAAAGCCGACTGAGCGCCGATAAAAAGTATCTGATGCAGTTCAGCACGGCGGGGTTCAGGATACTCGACATGGCAGGTAATGTGCTTTGCGATAAGGAGCTGCCCGATCCCGACGGAATTTACGATACTCAGTACCGCCGCAATGAAAAAGGCTCATATCTTGAAGTGACATATAAAAGCGGCAGGGTCGTTTGCTATGATTCCGCCGCGGGAGATATTACCGAAGAATACACGACAGACCCGCCTTCGGAGGCGAACTACACCGTCCATAATGTCGGCGGTTATCGTATCGGGTCGCCGCTTAACGGCAATATCGAGTTCTTTGACGAAAAGACGGGCAAAAAGCTCGGCGAGTGGGTGAAGGAAGGAATTCTGGCTTATGCTTACAGCGTCGGAGACCACATTGTTCTGATGCTTACCTCTAAGGAAGGCAGGACGGCGGGGTTTTACGGCGTGGTTCTTGACAGTGAGTTTAAGCAGGTCGCGTATGTGCCGAATATCTGTGATGTTATCGGTGATGAGCTGATGACCGATCAGTCAACTGGCGTTATCAAATGTGCGAAGCTCTATTCGGCGGAGGAGCTTAAAAGTCTTGCCGAAATAAAGCTGAAAGAATATGGCTGACAGTTTTCAGTCGTCCTACAAGTTTTTTCAATCGGTGAAGAAACGCATTTTGTGCAATTTGCCGAAAAAAGCTCGTTCGTAGCCGGAAAATATAATAATCGCATACTTGACCTGCGGCAGACGGCGGCGTTTGCTGCGGGTCGGTAAATACATTATGGAGGAAAAATTTTATGAAAAGGTCAAGTAAACGCTTGCTGACCGGCATTGTCGCTATGGCGACCGTTCTTGCGAACACCGGCGCTATTGCTTCCTTTGCAGAAGAGCTGACCATTGGCGACGGCGGTTATGTCGAGGAAAGCGCCGCGCAGAACAAGATCAGACTTTCGCCGCTCAGAACTACCAACGAGGAAGAATATCTTTTCTTTAAGGGTCTGGAATATAAGGACGGCGAAGGAAAAGTACACATAGCGGCGGCGGAACCCTCGACAGAGGACAGCATTTACAGAGAGGGCTATCAGACGCTCTTCACAGATGAGGCTCTTTCGGCGGAGGAGCTTGCCTACGCTATCCCGCTTTTTGACATCAACGCCGACGGCGCTACCCTGACTAACGCAGACGGCGCGGTTCAGGAAAGCGGCGTATCCGAAGTCGATCTTTCGAACGGCGCTGCCGAATACACTCTTTCGGCGGACGGCTCGGCAGATTACGAGGGCGAGAAGAATTACAGCCTGAACGTTGTGGCGAAGTCTGACGAACCGCAGCTCTATGTTATCCAGCCCGATGAAAGAAACATCACTTTTGATGATTACTACGGAAAAGAATACAACATCGCGCTGTACAATCTCGGTATCGGCGAGCTTGACGAGGTGTCCGTTGAGCTTGTTGACGCTGAGAACGTTGCCATAAGCGATATTGGCTACGGTTCGTACAACTGGCAGGGCAGACCTTATACCGGAACGCCCTCGATGCTCACGCTCGTACCCAACGGCATTGGCGATATAAAGGGTACTCTTAATTTCTATGTGGACGGCAGACCCGTTTACAGCATGAACCTTAAAGGTATCTCGAACGATCAGTATTTTGTTGATTCCGAGAGCTACGACCCCTTCGCCATTCAGCTTGACGAGGCGGTAAAGTACGTTCCGTATTCGTTCTTCCTTGATTTTGCCGACGGTCGCGGTTCGTGGTTCCCTTCCGACGCTGCGATAACAGTATCGGGTCTCGACAACGGATTCACCTACGATGCCGAAAAGCATGAAATAAGCGGTACTCCGAAAAAGTGCGGCACCGAATATTTCAAGGTGACAGTAGACGTTCCCGAGGGCGGCGACGGCGATCACTGGGCTTACGCAGGCACCTCGCAGACATACACCTACTGCATCGAGGTTCTCCCCAACAGCGCCGAGAACGTAGCCGCCTGCGTTGACTTCGGCTATGAGATACTCAAACCGATCGGCGTACCCGACGGCAATTACGGTTATGTAAGAACATATCACGGCTATCTGCCTTTCGGCTATCGTTCTTCAAAGAACAGCAAGGGTTCGTACAGCGGTTCGGGGCTGAATCCCTGGGACTATTCGACCGATGATTTCTATGACAACTATTATCCGTTTGACGGCGCGTTCTCTATTGGCGGAAGAACCGAGAAGGACACCTCGGACATTCCCACCGAGAAGGACACTTCGGATATTCCCGACGACGATGCTCATATTGACTGGGAAGGTCACGGCGCTGCCGCGAGCGAGATAACACAGTCGCAGAACGGCGATCTTGACGACGAAACCACCACCGACGAGATTCTGTCTTACGAAGGCGGCGGATACGACATCGCTGTTGACGATCCTCAAAGCAACGTTAGTGTTGTCAGCGGTGTTCCCGGCGTGGGTGTTGATTATGCTGACGAGATCCTGTCTTACGAAGGCGGCGGCGGCGATGTTGCCACTTCAAAGAATACCGTTCATTTCCTTGACTACGCATTTGACGTTACCCCCGAGCTTTTCATTTCGAGAGGCGACTATAATGAGTTCGTAACGGTCTGGTATAACGGTCAGCGGCTTGGCAAGGGTCAGTATGAATCTCAGGCGGGAAGCACTGAGGTCGTTATCAAGGAACAGACCATGCGCGAGCTTACCGTCGAAGGCACCAACACGATAGCGCTTGAATTCAGAACCAACAACGGAGCGCACGAACAGGAGCTGAGAGTTTGCGCGGAGAGCTTTGAAGCTACTCTCGAATCCGTTGGCTTTGGCGCAGGCGGCGGTTCGTCGAGCCTGACCGATGACAGCGCTCAGTCTGCCGACGCGGAGCTTGACCGCAGAGAGTCTACCGTTCCTGTAAATCCCACGCCCGAACCGAGTCCGAATCCGAATCCGAATCCCAATCCTACGCCCGACCCCGAACCGGAACCCAAACCGGATCCCGATAATCCTGACGGAGGTATTGGCGCTAACTATGCGCTTGCTGCAACTCTGATGATCGGCTCTCTGGGCGCACTTGCTTATTCAAAGAGAAAGTTCGGCAGAGATAAGGACTAAGTTATAGTAAACGACATAAATAAAGGACATGAAAACGTCAATTACTTAATTGACGAAGTAATAAACAAATCACAACAATTAATGTCGTTTCCTATAATCGGCTTGAATTGTTGACAATAATCAAAATTCAGCGGCTTTGCCCCCAAAAAGGGCAGAGCCGCCTTTTGTATCGTGTCATGAATTTTTAGTAAAAAATCCGACAACACTATTGAAAAATTCAACTGCGTGTGATATAATATACTATTATACATATTTCAGATCAGATAAGGATAATCATAACATGAAAAAATGGACAGTAAATAACTGCGACGAAAGGCTCGCGGCGGAATTTGCCGATAAATGCGATATAGGATTGCTGGCGCTGAAGCTGCTTACCGCAAGGGGCTGTGCCACATACGAGCAGGTCGTTGATTATTTCCGCTCGGACGAGCTTGAAGACCCGTTCGTGCTTTCGGATATGCAGGCGGCGGTAGATACGGTGAACGCGGCTATCGACGGCGGCGAGAAAATTTGTATCTACGGCGACTACGACTGCGACGGGATCACCGCTACATATATACTTTATACCTATCTGCAAAGTATGAGTGCAGATGTTATATATCATATCAACGAGCGTGCGCAGGGCTACGGCATGAATATCGAGGTCGTGCGCGAGCTTAAAGAAAAGGGCGTTGGGCTGATAATCACCGTCGATAACGGCATTTCGGCGGTCGATGAAGCGGCAGAAGCTGAAAAGCTCGGCATGAAGCTCGTTATAACCGACCACCATACGCCGCCCGATGTGCTGCCCGTCGCGGCGGCGATAGTGAATCCGCACAAAAGCGGCTGTCCTTCATTTTACAAGGAGCTTGCGGGGGTCGGCGTGGCGCTGAAACTCTGCGCGGCGCTTGACGGCGGCAGCTATGATATGGTCGTTGAGCAGTACGCCGATATTGCCGCGATAGGCACGGTGGGCGACCTCGTTCCGATAACGGGCGAAAACAGAACGCTTGTCCGAAAAGGTCTGCTGTATCTTGCCAACACCGAAAAGCCCGGTCTTTTGAAGCTCATGGAGCTTTCGGCGGTGGATAAGGAAAATATTTCCTCGGGAAGTCTGGCGTTTCAGATATGCCCGCGAATAAACGCCGCAGGGCGGTTCGCTTCGCCGATAAAGGCGCTTGAAACGCTGCTGACCGACGACGATGAATCGGCACAGGCGCTCGCCGCCGAGCTTTGCGAGCTGAACGAGACCCGCAAGAATACCGAGCAGGAAATTTTCAAGGAGATAAAGGACTATATAAACGCCGACCCTTCGGTGCTGAACGACCGCGTGCTTGTGCTTGCGGGAAAGGGCTGGCATCATGGGGTCATCGGCATAGTGTCCTCGAAGGTGCTTGAATGCTACGACAAGCCCAATATAATCATTTCGATAGACGAGGACGGCAGCGCACGCGGCAGCGCCCGCAGCTTCAAGGGGTTCAATATCCACGACTGCATAGAGTCTGCGTCGGCGGTGCTTGAAAAGTTCGGCGGACACGAATGCGCTGGCGGGCTTTCGGTCATGGAGAGCAATATTGAAGCGTTCAGGAAAGCCGTAAGGGAGTACGCCGACAAGCAGGAGAATATGCCTGCCGCCGCGACCGAATGCGATATGAAGCTGACCGCCGCCGACCTTACTGTGGAGAATATCCGCGAGCTGGAAAAGCTGCGTCCGTTCGGCGTGGGGAATCCTACGCCCGTGTTCTATATGCCGGGCTGCAAGGTAAATTCGATAATTCCGCTGAAAAACGGCAAGTATACGAAGCTGATGGTAAGCTACGAGGGCGGCACATACGAGGCGCTTGACTTTTCGAACTCGCCCGATATGCTGTTTTTCCGCGAGGGCGCATCGGTCGATCTCGCTGTAAATATTGACATAAATCAATTTAACGGCAGGGAATCCGTATCAATAAAGGTAAAGGACATGAAGCCTGCGGGGCTTGACCCCGACAAATATCTTGCGGCGAAGGACGCATACGAAAAGCTGGCGAGGGGGATTACCCTGCCTGTCAACTATATAAAGAAGATGTGTCCCTCGCGCAAGGAAATGGTGTATATTTACAAGTATTTGCAGAATACGGGGGAAATTTCGCTGGACGATCTGTATATGCGGCTGGCGAATCCCGTGTTTAACTTTTGTAAGCTGCGGCTTATCGCCGATGTATTTTGCGAAGCGGGACTGGCGGGACTTGACCCGTCAACGCAGCGGGTGAAGCTGATACCGGCAACGGGCAAGGCTGACCTTGAAGCGACGGCGACCATGCAAAAGCTCGAAGCACTGCTTAAATAGTTAATAGTGAATAGTGAACAGTTAATAGTTGGCACGAACTGCGTTCGTGCAAGTGTGTAGTGAAAAATATCAGTGCGGCGCTTGCGTCCGCATAATATCGTCCGCGAAGCGGACACCTTAACTATTCACTATTCACTATTAACTATTAACTTTATTAACTATTAACTTTTATTGACTTTTATTAATTCAGGAAAGGAGAAGAGTGGTATATGGAAAATATGGATACGAAAAATAATGTTGCCGCCGAAAACGGTGCGCAGGAAGTAAAAGAACCTGAACTCCCCGCCGTCAGAAATGAGGAAAGGGACGAAAAGGAGAACGATTATATCGTTGAGCCTGACGAACTTCTGACTATCGACGCGCTTATCCAAAAGATATTGAACGGCGAAAAACAGTACGACCTTGATAAGATAGTCCAGGCTTACGAGCTTGCCGAAAGCTATCATCACGACCAGAAACGCGAATCGGGCGAGCCTTATATCACTCACCCGCTTTCCGTCGCCTATATCCTGCTCGAACTCGGCATGGATACCGATACTATCTGCGCCGCGCTTCTGCACGATGTCGTTGAGGATACCGACTGCACGCTTGATTGTCTCAGCAAGAAATTCGGCAACGATGTGGCAATGCTCGTTGACGGCGTTACCAAGCTCAACAAGGTCGAAAGCTTCACCAAGGAGGAACAGACCGCCGAGAATATCCGCAAGATACTCCTTGCCATGAGCGAGGATATCCGCGTTATCATAATCAAGCTCTCCGACCGCCTGCACAATATGCGCACGCTGAAATACTGCCGCACCGACAAGCAGGTGAGAATTGCCAGCGAGACCATGAATATTTACGCGCCGATAGCCCGCCGGCTGGGTATCAGCTCGATAAAGGACGAAATGGAGGACTTGGCGTTCTACTACCTCGACCCGTTCGCTTACCGCGAAATCGAACAGCAGATGAAAATTCGGCGCGGCGACCGCGAAAATCTTATCGACCAGATAAAGACAAAGATTCGCAGCCGCCTTGAAAAAGAACATTTCAGCCCCATGCCGCAGATCGAAGGGCGCAAAAAGTCAAATTACGGCATTTACAAGAAGGTCTACCGCGACGGCAAGGACATCGACCAGATATACGACCGCTATGCCGTCCGCATAATCGTCAATACCATATCCGAATGTTACAATGTGCTTGGCATAATCCACGATATGTTCCGCCCGATACCCAACCGCTTCAAGGACTATATCTCAACGCCCAAGCCTAATAAATACCAGTCGCTGCACACCACCGTTCTCGGCAGAGAGGGCATTCCCTTCGAGGTGCAGATAAGGACATGGGAAATGCACCGCACGGCGGAATACGGCATAGCAGCGCACTGGAAATACAAGGAGGGCTTGACGGGCGGCTCCACAAAGGAGGACAACCGTATTTCGTGGGCGAAGCATCTCATTGAAGCGCAGAAGGAATCGAACGATGCGGAAGAGATCGTCCGTGCGATAAAGACCGACCTGGCACCCGATGAAGTCTATGCCTTCACTCCTCGCGGGGATATGATAAATCTGCCGCTCGGTGCGACCGTAATTGACTTTGCCTACGCCATTCACACGGAAGTAGGTCACAAGATGTGCGGCGCGAAGGCGGACGGCAAAATGGTCTCCTACGATTATCAGATAAAGACGGGCGAGATAATCAATATACTTACCACGAACGTCGCGGGGCATGGTCCCAGCAGGTCGTGGCTCAGTATCGCCAAAACGAACGAAGCTAAATCGAAAATACGTTCGTGGTTCAAGCGCGAGCGCCGCGAGGAAAACATATACGAGGGCAGGACGGCGCTTGAACGCGAGTTCAGAAAGCATAATCTTCATGTACCTGAAAACGAGCTGGAGGATTTTCTCCGCACCGATATGAAGAAACACAGCTGCGACACGGTTGACGACTTTTTCGCGGCGATAGGCTACGGCGGCGTGCAGCTTTCGAAGGTAATGCAGCGGCTGCGGCTCGAATATTCAAAGCGCTACGAGACCCCCGAGCTGCCCACGCAGGAGGATATAAAGCCGAAGGGGCAAAGCTCGACCGTCATTGTGGACGGTATCGAGGACTGCGTTGTGAAGTTCGCGCAGTGCTGCAACCCGCTCCCGGGCGATGAGATAATCGGCTTTATAACGAGGGGACACGGCGTTTCGGTACACAAATCGGACTGCGTGAATTATCTTAATCAGAAGAACGACCCCGAGCAGGCTCCGCGCTGGATAACGGTACACTGGGGCACGACTGCGGCGAAGTCGGAGTATTTCAAGACGACGCTCGACATCATCGCGGTGGACAGGATAGGTCTGCTGGCGGACGTTTCCGCTGCGCTTGCTGCGATAAATATTTATATTTATGATTCTTCCTCGCATACGCTGAAAAATGGCAATGCCATTCTGGCGATAACGGTAAGTGTGGCGGGCATCGATCAGCTTAACAGCGTGATAACGCGGCTCCGCAAGATAACCAACGTTATCTCTGTTGAGCGCAGCGGAAGGTGATAAGACGGTGATAAATTGAGCCACACTTCATATCGGGGTGTGGCTCAAATCGGGGTACGGCTGAGTGTACGGCATTTGGTACGAGTCAGCGTGTAGGCGTGTAACGTCCGATTTTACGAGCTTTTAGGCGTGTAAGTTACACGCTAACTATTAACTTTTTAAAACGCGCCGCGCATTGACTCGCTTACGCCCGTCATTTTGAACCGCAAGTGTGTAGTGAAAAATATTAGTGCGGAGCGCAGCTTCCGCATAATATCGTCCGCGAAGCGGACACCTTAACTATTCACTATTAACTATTAACTTTTTAAACTATTAACTTTTTAAACTATCAACTTTTTAAAGGGGAAGTGTTTTTATGGAGATATACGAACTCAAGCCGCTCAGTATCTGCGACACCAACAGCTTTATCGTCGCTACCGAAAAGAATAACGCCGTGCTTATCGACGCGCCCGCCGATGCGGATTATATCCTGCGCGAGATAGAAGAACGCGGGCTGACCCTCAAAAAGATACTGCTCACGCACGGGCATTTCGACCACATCGGCGCTGTCGCCGACCTTTACGACAAGACGGGCTGCGAGGTATATATCCATAGGCTCGACCTGCCGAAGCTCTCCGACGACACGGGAATGCTTTCCAA
Organism: uncultured Ruminococcus sp.; assembly: GCA_902776945.1. Classification (GTDB taxonomy): domain Bacteria; phylum Bacillota; class Clostridia; order Oscillospirales; family Ruminococcaceae; genus YE71. The sequence continues at coordinate 3,440 of CACYSH010000057.1, read as the reverse complement.
TTACTTCCGCGTGAAGGGTATGCGCAAGTTCGATAAGGCACTGCCTATCGAGGACGGCGACATTATCCTGCAGGACGAGCTTGAATTTGACGTTGTGCATACGCCCGGACATACTTCGGGTTCGGTGTGCTTTATCGTCGGGAACGTGATGTTCTCGGGAGATACGCTGTTTTCGCGCTCTATCGGCAGGACGGATATGCCCGACGGCGATATGGACGCAATGCGGAGATCGCTGAAAATCATAAGCGGCCTGGGCGGCGATCTGCGCGTTCTGCCCGGTCACATGAACGAGACTACCCTCAGCCACGAACGCCGTTACAATTACTATTTAAAGCAGGCAAGTGAAGCCGAATGAAACTGATATATATTGGAAACGAATACAAATACGACACCGAAGCGATAATGAAGCTGTTTCTGCCCGACAGGCATTTTGAATTTGAGTACGGAGGGGGACTGCCCGAAATCGGCACGAACTGTGTTCGTGCGCCCGACGAGTACGCAATTATGCGAAAGCGCGTCCTGCGGGAGCATATTTTGCTTTACGTTATCGCGGGGTACGGCGGCAAGCGGGAAAAAGCCGTCTGCCGCCTGCCGCTTTCGGAAGAGGACTATTGCTCCGAAAGGCTCTCGCGGCTGCTTTACGAAGCTATGAGCCGCCTGACAGGGCAGACAAGCGAGTGGGGCATTCTTACGGGAGTGCGCCCCGTCAAGCAGGTGCGCCGCCTGACCGCGCTCGGCATGAGCCGTGACGAAGCGATAAAAGAGCTGAAAGCGCAGTATCTCGTGAGCGACAAAAAGTGCCGCCTTGCCTGCGACACCGCCGCCGTTCAGCAGCCGATTCTTGACGACCTTGAAAGCCGCAGGGGAAAGGCTTTTGCGCTTTATATCTCGGTGCCGTTCTGTCCGTCGCGCTGCTCGTACTGCTCGTTTATCTCGCAGGCGGCTTCGGGCAATTCGGTAAAGAAGATGATACCGCCGTATGTGGATAACCTCTGCCGCGAGATAGTCTTCACGGCGGAGATAATGGGGCGGCTCGGAATGGCTCCCGACAGCGTATACATCGGCGGCGGCACGCCCACGACCCTCTCGGCGGAACAGCTTGCACGGATAATGAAGACGGCGGCAGGCAGCTTCGATATGTCGCTTGTGAAGGAATACACCGTTGAAGCGGGCAGACCCGACACCATAACCCCCGAAAAGCTGAAAGCTATCCTCGAAAACGGCTGCACGCGGCTTTCGGTGAATCCGCAGACGCTTAACGACGATATTCTGCGCGGGATAGGCAGGGCGCACACGGCGGCGCAGTTTTTCGAGAGCTTCGAGCTTGCAAGGCGCGTGGGATTTACCTCGATAAATACGGACGTTATAGCGGGCTTGCCCGACGAATCGCCCGAGAGCTTCCGCGCCACTATCGACGGGCTTACCGCGCTTTCCCCCGAAAGCATAACCGTACACACGCTTTCGATAAAACGAGCCGCACGGCTGGGCGCGGGCGATGAGCAGCGCAGCAATGTAATGAAAAGCCCCGCCGCCGAAATGGTCGATTACGCCGCCGAAACGCTCTGCGCGGCGGGGTACCGTCCTTATTATATGTACCGTCAGAAAAACATGGTGGATAATCTTGAAAACATCGGGTATGTAAAGCCGGGTCACGAAAGCCTTTACAACATCGCCATTATGGAAGAGGTCGAGCCGATAATCGCGCTGGGCGCGGCGGGTTCGACAAAGCTCATCGGGCGCGACGGTCGCATGATACGCATTTTCAATTACAAATATCCCGCCGATTACAACGCGGGTCTTGAGCTTATGCTCGAACGCAAGAAGGAGATCGAGGATTTTTATGCCGCTGAAAAATGATATTGTAACGCTTGAAATAACGGCGCTGACGTGCGAGGGCAGCGGCGTGGGAAGGCTCCCCGACGGCATGGTGGTGTTCGTTCCCGATACCGCGCCCGGCGATGTTATAGATTGCCGTATCGTCAAGGTTACGAAGCACTATTGCTACGGTATGATAGACAGGCTCGGAAAGCCCTCGCCAAAGCGCTGCGGGGATAACTGCCCCGTCGGAAGGAAGTGCGGCGGCTGTTGTTTCAGGCATATCGACTACGCGCACGAAGCTGCCGAAAAGCAGGGCTTTGTCCGCGACGCTTTCGAGCGGATAGGCGGGCTTTCTCCCGAATTTCTGCCGATGATCGCCGCCGACAGCCCCGACCGCTACCGCAACAAGGCGCAGTTCCCCGTTTCGGCAGACGAAAGCGGCAGGCTTTTTGCGGGATTTTTCGCAAAGCGTTCGCACAGGGCGATACAGTCGGCGGACTGTCTGCTGCTGCCGGAGGAGTTTATCAAAATGCGCGACAGTATCATTGACTTTTGCAATGATACGGGCGTTACCGCCTACGACGAGCGGACGGGCGAGGGCTTGCTGCGGCATATTTTTCTGCGCAGGGGAGTTCACAGCGGCGAGATAATGGCGGCGCTTGTCGTGACCTCCGACGAATGCACAGAGCTTTTCAAGCGGCTTGGCAAGCGCCTTGCGGCGGAGTTTTCCGCGCTGCGTTCGTTTCTGCTGAACGTCAACCCCGACAGAACAAACGTTATTCTCGGCGGGAAGACTGTTACGCTTTTCGGCAGAGAACATATATTCGATACGATGTGCGGGAAAACGGTCTCGGTGTCGCTGCATTCGTTCTACCAGATAAACACCGTGCAGGCGGAGCGGGTCTACCGTCAGGCGGCGGAGTTTGCAGGTCTGACGGGCGGCGAAACGCTGCTTGACCTCTACTGCGGCGCGGGAACGATAGGGCTTTCAATGGCGGACAGCGTGAAGAATCTCATCGGCGTTGAAGTAATACCGCAGGGGCACCGGCTTCACATATTGGTTATGCACGCGGATCACAACAAAGCTGACGCCCCGCCCGGGATAGCACTCCGCCAATCCTTCCTTCAGTCCCGCGTCCGCCGAGATGGCAAACCTTGCCATTTCAAAAAACATCAGGCATCTTGAAAAATGGAGTTCCCCGCCCGGGCCGAAATCCGAAAACCGGGTTTCCGCCTTTGTTTCCACATAGCCCATTTTACGATACTTCCCTCCAGCTGACGCCCTGCATCCCGAGCTCCGTCATATACTCCGCTGCCGCCTTCGCGTAAGCGTCCGTCTTAGCGCCGAGGGAGACGGAAATATAGAAGATTCCGCCTGTTTCCATCAGGTAAACGTTGAGGCTCTTTCCCGGCATGACGCGGAACGCGTCCATATGGATCCGGCTTCCGTATTCCCCGGCGGCAAGCGTGCCGAGGGAACTGGCCAGCACGGAATACTGCTCCTGGTCTGCCTTCTGTCCCATGACCTGGCCCAGTCTGCCGGCGGAAACACTCTTGCGGATCATTTCGATGATCATATGCATCATGCCGCACTGTTTCCGGATATTGTCCGGCGCGCAGAA
>CACYSH010000056.1 GCA_902776945.1 uncultured Ruminococcus sp. | reverse complement strand
AAATGCGGATTTGTTATCAAAGCCGCAAAGTGAAGGCATACACGGGCGCTGGCTCCTGTGTATGTCCTCATTTTGTGATACGCATTTCTATGTCTCCGATTCCGCCATGATCTTCTCGGGACTCACGCCAAGTATCTTTGCAATATTCATAAACGTGAGTATATCCGGCAGACGTTCTCCACGTTCCCAACGATAAACGGTCTGCACCGCAACACCGAGACTATCTGCAAGCGCCTGAACGCTTATCCCGCTTTCCTCACGGCATCTGGTTATCCTCATACCGATGACACTCTTCCCCGAAAACTGCGTATACAGCTGATCGTCGGTAATATTCGAAACAGGGAATCGCAGCGTCTTGAAAGCGTTTCTTATCATTTCGGTATTGATAGGCTTGACAAGAAACCCGCTTGCGACTGTCTTGTAGCTTTCAAGTGCGAATTTGTCATAGCCCGTGATGTAGATAATATTGGTGCGCGGCTTGATGTCAAGTATCTGCTGCGCGAGCTTTATGCCGTTGTACCCCGCGAGATCTATGTCCATTAACACAACATCGAATAAATGTTCTTTGAAAAGCGCGATTATCTCCGAAGGCTCGCTCGTGCCGATACACTCGGCACCGGGAAAGAGCGTTTGCAGCTCGTCAAGAATATCCTCAACTATCATCGGCTGGTCGTCCGCAATAAGTATCTTCATTCGTTTTCCTCCTTGTTCATGGGCAGTATCAGATCAACAACAGCACCATTGCCCGAAAAATCCGTCCTCAGCTTTCCGCCGCAATGCAGTTCAAGGCGCTTTGCGGTATTGTCAAGACCAATGCCGTTGTGGAAGGGCTTGTATTCCTCTTCCGTTTCGGGCTTGGGCGCTCCGCCGCTGTCCTTCACGCGGATAACTATATTTTCATTTTCAATGAATGTGATTATCGTTATCGTGCCGCCGTATTTCCCCACGCCGTGATTAACCGCGTTCTCGACTATCGGTTCGAGCGAGAGCGGCGGCAGCTTGAAGTCTCTCACGGGAATGTCGTAATCTATCTGTATGTTGCTTGAATATCCCGCCTGTACCATAGAAAGATAGACCTTGACATTTTCAAGCTCGGTCTCGAAGGGTATCATATCATCGCTCTGAATCGCTCCGATGTGCGATTTGAGATATTTCGAAAAATCGTCAATGCACTTTACCGCCTTTGCGCTGTCGCGCTTTGCGAGCGAACGGATAGTCCCGAGCGAGTTGTAAATGAAGTGCGGGTGCATCTGATTTTTCAGCACGGTAAGCTCCGAACGGGATATTTCAAGCTCTTTTTCCGCGATAGTCTGCCGCATATCGTGCTGATATATCGTCGAGAGATATATGTAGTAGGCGAACGTACACATAGCCGTTACCTCTGTTGAATGCCCGGTTAGCGTGTCGGTAAATTCCAGCACGGCGACCGTCACCGAAAATAAGCCGATAGCAAGCACGATAATACTCCTTCGTAGGTTTTCATGTTTGAAGTACTCGGCGGAAAACAGGAACAGTATCAGGACGTAAAGCACCTGAACGGCGTATATCATTCTGCTCATCGGCGGGATACCGTACCAAATGTTCTTTTGGGTTATCCCAAATGCGACAGGCACCCCGAACGCGGTCGGCAGATAAACGCAGGCGTTGATGACAGAGGGTATGATTATCGGGATACGGAGCTTTTGGTTCGGGCAGATAATAAGCAGCTCCAGCAGGATAACGACGGGACGGAGAACATATTTTATCGTGCTTGCAATGATCCTTAACTGCACGCGGGTCTCCATATCGGGAAAATCAATGTGCCTGCGGGTAGCGTCTGTCGTTAAATCGTCGGCGTGATCGGCGGCGGCGATCAGCAAAATAAGAAATATCAGCATTTTGAAAAGCCCGGCGGCGGGTATACGGTGTTTCCCGTTTACAAACATGATGACCGCAAGAAAGAACAGTATCATGAGCGTGGAAAAGTAATTTGTCAGAAAATCTATCAGCAATCAGGGTCATTCTCCTTTATATATAAACGAGCGCTTTAGGTAAATTGTACAAAATACAGTCCTGCTTCGGTATAAATACACTAACTGTCGCACAATTCATTTGCGAAATATCGCCTGTCGGCATGAACCTTAGGCTCATGCAAACTTCGTTCATACCGCTCTCCTCGCAAATATAAAATCGGCAATTTCTTTGTTTCCGCCCTGTTTTGCAGAATTATTTGATTGTGCGTTTTTGGTAGAATTTCTTTAAATTGCCGATTTTAATTTTGACCGTTCAAATTTCTTTCTCCGATTTGATGCTTGAACCGCTCAGACGCAGGGGGCAATCTTTCTGAAGAAGGGTTTCCTCCTTGCACGATCTTGCTGGCATTAACATAGTTAATGCAGCCACCCCCTTCCTAAGACTTTTGGTTTGCCATTTATAGTTACTATTCTTATGTCAGTCAGCGCCACCTGATCGCCCGTCAGCGCGGCATAGACCTTTCCGGTCGGCTCTGCGGTGGTGACGCATTCAATCTCTATGCCGAGATTTTCCGTCCTGACGATCACGCGCCTGCCCCTTCGTTCAAAGGACACCTCGCACTCCATGCCGAGCTTGTTCTTTTCCTGCCATACCTCCCAGCCCGGAAAATCCTCTCTTCTTTTAACGGTGAACCTGTTCTGTGCCGAGCTGTTGACCTCCTCGTTTTCGCCGTTCAGCTTTATCAGAGCATACTCGCGGTAATTTTTGCCGTTTACAAGACCGTTCTCGGAGGAAAACAGCACGATATACGGACAATGCCATATCAGATTCGCTCCCGGCAGGCTCATGGTGTGAAACAGCAGCCTGAACCTGCGGTCGATCTCTATGCCTTCGGTCGTTGCAGACCTCGTTCGGTCGATCTGAATATTTTTTATATCTGATTCCATGTGGTCGATATAGCTGATAGGCTTTGCCACACGGGGAATGTCGCCTTCCGATATTGTTTCGCCCGTCTGCTCGGCTTTTATGTCCGTTAGCTTGCAGTGTTCGCCTGTAAGCCCGATATAGACCGATCTTGAGCTGTCGGGGAGTGCGATTATTATTTCCTTTGTAAGCGCGGGACTGCTCATTCTCAGCCTTATATGATCCTCGAATTTTGCCGTGATGATCTCATACTGTGTGTTATCGTCGGGAACTTCTTTTCTTACAAGCTGTGTTACAGCCGTTTTGCGTACTCCCGTTGAGATCATATGTTCGTCAAACCATATCTCGCCGTACTCAAAATACTTATACTCTTTTATCGTTTTTTCATCGCGGTGTATGTTTTTATCGAATGAATCGAACAGTATTATCGCGGGCGAGCTGAATTTATCGGTGCGGCTTTCGTCGGGAACGCATTCGAAGCTGATTCGTCTTACATTGCTGTCAACAGGTATGCCTGCCGAAACGCTGTCTCTGTATTCGCCGCAGGACAAGGAAGAGACCGCAAACGCCGTTTTTCCGTCCGCTCCTTCCTTGATGTCCGTATCGATTATCCGAACCATTATGTCTGCGAAAGCAGGGTCAAATCTCTCGCCCGAGCCTTTTATGATCGCTTCTCTCGCAACAAAATCGGGAGCCGCTTCATGGCTGCGCTTTTTGGTCGTCATATCCACATAAGCGTCAGCTACCGCTACTATCCTTGCTATCTCGGGAATATCGCCGCCTTTAAGCCCGTCGGGACAACCCGTGCCGTCATAGCTCTCATGACAGTAATAAGCCGCCTGCGCAAGATACGGATATTCGGTTATGCCCGAAAGTATTTCTTTGCCTATGACCGCCTTTTGTCTGATTATCTCGCTGTCCGAGCCGTCGGCTTCGTTTATCACGCTGTCGGGAATGCCTATCATTCCAACGTCGTGCAGAAGAGCCGCATAGTAGACCTTTTCGCAGTCGTCGTTGTCTTTTTTGCAGTATGTAGCTATTTTTCTTGCGTATTCTGCCGTGCGTGCGGCGCAGCCTTTCAGGTGATCTTCTTTTTTCTCGACTGCGGAAACGAACGCGGCGGCTGTCTGACTGAACAGCTTCTGCATACGCATCTGCTTGTCGTGCATATATTGTATCTCTATGCGGTGAGCGTGTTCGACCGCGTTGTTTATGTCCGCGTAGGTAGTAATATACAGCGATACCGAGACCGCCACCATAGACATATTTACAAGAGATATTCCATATATGAATATCTGCAATATGCCGCAGAGAATAGGTACAAATATATACATCGTCAGGGTGATAAACATTTGTCTGCTGAACAGATCCCTGTATTTTACAATGACTGTATAAAGAATTATCGGGGCGGCAACGGGTATAATATATGAGATTATAAATCCGCTTCCTCTGTGATAGAGATTGTTTTCGTCAAAATAGTAATAAAGCCCGGTAAATGCCGAGATAACCGCGAGCAGCATTCCTGCCGTTGTCATGACCCCGACCGCTTTCAGCCTTTTCGGCAGCGGCTTGACCTTGCCGACTTCCGTAAGTATACCGCAGATATACCGATAAAAGCCGAACGCTATCCCGGAGGTCAGAAAGAACACCAAAAAATTACTTATCCTGACCATGTAATAGCCCTTGCTGTTCGATTTGCCCGCGTAAATATACGCCAGTCTGTCAAACCACAGCAGAAACAGAGCCACGACCTCCATAAAAAGAAGATCGCGCTTTCGCCTTTTGGTGACAGACCGCGTCATGAGCAGCAGTATTATCAGCATACCGCAGGCTCCGCACAGCATCAGCATTATATTAAGATGATGCGCTCTTATCAGTTCAATCATTTGCTCCAACACCTTCGGTTTGTTATTTGTCCAACACTTCGGGATTATACTTTCTTAGTACCTCTGTCACCTCGTCGAGCGATTCCATGAACGCCTCAACGCATTTCGGGTCGAACTGTGTGCCTTTTCCCTCCTCGATTATGGAGAGCGCTTTTGACATCGGGAACGCGGGCTTATATACGCGAGGAGAGGTGAGCGCGTCAAATACGTCGGCTACCGCCATTATCCTTGCGGAAAGCGGTATCACCTCGCCGTGCAGCCCTTCGGGATAGCCCTTGCCGTCCCAGCGTTCGTGATGATAAGCAGCCATATTTCTTGCTTCGTTAAGATAGCTGTCGCCTTCTACCGAAATGATCGCGTGATCCATTATCTTTTTGCCTACGGTGGTGTGAGTTTTCATTATCTCGTATTCCTCGTCGTTAAGCCTGCCCGGCTTGTTCAGAACGCGGTCGGGTATATTGATCTTGCCCACATCATGCAAAGGAGCCGAACGCACCACGTCCGAAACGAAATTTGGGGTTATCTTTTCGGCATAGCAGCCCTTTTCCTTTAATTTTTCGACTATTATTTTTACATAGGCGGCGGTTTTCTGTATATGAGCGCCCGTGTCGGAGTCGCGGTTTTCCACCATATCCGCCATAGTGATTATAAGACCCTCCTGCATTTTTGCCGTTGAATCGGAGAGCTTTCTTATGCTCCGCATTTGTTCGGACTGGTTCAGCGTCATACTGCATATCGACTGATAAAGCTGTTCTATCTCGTCACCCGTATGTATGTCGATGCTTCGAATCTTCCTTACGTCCTTATCGAGTATCTCCTGCGTATCGCCCGAATCGGTTATCTTATCAACGCGGATAGTGATAGATTTAAGCGGATAAATGATGTTATAATTGGTCAGCCATATAACAAATACGCATATTATTATAAGAAAGCTCAGGAATACCGTTATCATCTCGGTGAGAAAGCTGTGTCTGCTTTTTATAAGCAGCTGAACATCTACGTCGGCGATAGCATAGCAGACGCATTTGCCCGCCGAATCGTAAACAGGCTCTGCGGCGGTCAGAAGATAGCCGTATTCATCGTTCGTGATTATCGGCTCTACCGTATCGCCCGCCAGCAGCTGCGGGATATAAGGCTCAAAGCCCTTGTCGTATGGTATCACGGTGCCGATCTCGGCGGCAGGGGTGCCTTCGGTATCAATATCAAAAACGACATGGAAACCGTTCTTTTCCATTTTATACACATACAGGTAAGCTATTTCAGGCGAGTTGTAAAGCATTCTTTCCAGCAGCCGCTTTGACTGACGGTATTCCTCCGAATCGCCGCCCGTCGTTAGAAACTCCTCTATTTTGTCGCCGTTAAGCTCTTCGGCTGCGAATTTTGCCGTACCTTTGGCAATATCGGTATGTTCGTTTATCATCGTCTTGTAAAAAACTCTTGCGCTTATCGCCGTTCCTACGGCGGCTACCGCTGAAAGAGAAATTACAAAAACTATCAGCATTTTAAAGCGCAGGGACAAGCCACGCACTTTGGAATTGTCCTTTTCGTTCAGTTGTTCGTCGCTCATTGGCTTTTGCCGCCAGCCCGTAAACCTGAAAAGGCTGCGGAATTTGTCGGGGATAAGGCGGCAGATCAGCAGCGCGATAAGGGCGGCGGACGACTTGTCGATAAGGTTGATAAACAGGTTCGACAATAAATGAGCGCTCATACGGTCGAAAACGCCTGTTTCATAAATGACATTATCCAATGATTCGCTGTCTAAGGTCAAGCCGTTCATGAACCAGGGGATCAGAGCGCCCAGCAGTCCTGCAACAAGGGTAAGGCTCAGAGAAAGCATTATTACGCCGCCTGCCTTATTCAGCTTTTTATGCTCGGAAAAATAAGCCGAGACAACAGCTATCAGAACATTGATTATACCATAATACAAAGCGCTCGGATTCGATACGGTAAGGGCAATATTTGTGGCAAATCCGACGATAACGCCGGGAAGATACCCGCCCATAACAGAGATCACGACAGTACCTATCGTATCGAGATACAGTACAATGGGAGATTCAAACAAAGAAACGATATGGCTGAAAAGCAGATTTATTATAACGCCTCCGGCACATAATAACAGAGGCAATATATTATGTATATTGTAAAGGTCATTCTTTTTTTGCTGCATATTGGTCGGTACCCCCGAAATATTTATAGTAACTGATGTTGTGAGCAATATGTTTCCATATAATTATAGCACATTTTTGGTGAATAGTCAAACATAAATCAGAAAATTTAACGAAATATAGTAAATATCGGAATAAACTGCGCATCACAAACCCCGCAAAATCCGCAATGTGAGGGCAAACCAAAAGTCTTAGGAAGGGGGTGGCTGCATTATACTATACTATTTAATCATCACTCCGTAGATAATCTTGACGGCTATCGTTTCGTCACTCTGCGTTGCACTCCCTTGGCTTGCGTCAGCAAGCCTGTCTATGTTAATGACAGCAAGCTCGTGCAAGGGGATAACCCTTCTTCAGAAGGGTTATCCCCGGAGACTGAGCGGTTCAAGCATCATAACAGAGAAAGAGATTTGCGCGAATGTCAGAATTTCCGCACGGGTAGGAAGATTCACTGACCACAATAAATGTCTGAAAATTAATATCGTTTAATATAACTAAACGCTCATTTGAATTTTAGCTTAGAATTAACCATTTTGGTGAATGACAAGCGCTAAAAAAAGATATATAATATAACTATGGATAGAATTGTTTTGACGGAGGTAATAAAGAACAATGAAAAAAGTAGCATTAATAGTCGCAGTTATAATGTGCTTGTCGGCGGCAGGCTGCGGAGCAAAGGAGCAGACCGCTCCTGCTGATGCTGCCACTGCGGCACAGACAGAGGTAAAGGAATCCGAAGAGGCTCCCGCCGACAAACCAGAGACCGCCGCTGAGACAGGCTCCGATACGCTCTATGCTTCCATTCAGCATGAGGTTGATTCTCCCGAATGGGTGACAAAGCTCCCCGAAGCGCAGGACGAAAACACGAAGCAGCTCTTTGTCGTGGGAGCAATGGGCATGGATCTCACCACAGCTACTGTTTCAATGAATCAGCGCGACAGCAGCGGCAAATGGAAACAGATACTTTCCTCGCCTGCGTATGTCGGGAAAAACGGCATGATTAAAGACGAAGAACGCGCCGAAGGCTGCGGCAGAACGCCGCTCGGGACGTACAGGTTTACAAAGGCTTTCGGCATCTCTGACGACCCCGGCTGCGCTCTTCCCTACGTCAAGGTCGATGAGGATATTTACTGGTCGGGCGACCCCCGCGAGGGTATGCGCTACAATGAAATGGTGAACATCAAAGACCTTCCCGATCTCGATCCCAATGAATGCGAACACATCATCGAATACGAGTACCCTTACCGCTACTGTCTTAATATCGGCTTCAACGAGGAAGGAACTCCCGGGCGCGGCTCGGCGATATTCCTGCATTGTCTCGGCAGCGCGAAGCCCTACACGGGCGGCTGCGTAGCTGTTCCCGAGAACATAATGAAGCTGATAATGCAGCGCGTTGACCCCGAATGCGTCGTTGTTATCGGTCTATTCGAGGATATGGGCGGCTCTTTCTGAGCGGCTTACACAAATAAATACGGAAAACACAAACGGACGGGAGCAGCAGAAGGCTGTTCCCGCCAGTATTTTATCCGAGGATCATTTCGGCAATTTTGAGATATCTAATCCGTTTGCTTTTCTTACTTCATTCAACATGGTGTTGCCCTCGAACTTTTCGAGCTCTTCTCCCATGCACACATATTGCTTGAAGATCCATCCGTCTGCGTCCTTATCCTCATGATCTGTCTCAACGCCAACGCTGTATTGGCAGTTTCCGCCGAAATCAGAGAGCCCGCAGTAGAAGTTCATCATCTCATCGGCGCTGTCACGGTACTTTTCAGCCGCTTTCGTGAGCTTATTTTCGTTTTTGAGAATGTCTTCATCGGTGATCAAAACGGTGAAAAACATCCAGGCAGTCTTTTGGCTTGCATAATCCTTTATCTCCTGTTTTGAAAGCACCATGCAGGTCTCGGGGGAAACTATTTCTTCCAGCCGGTCTTTGCTTTTACGGGGAATAATGTATTTATACGAGCCGAAGCCCTCCACAAGCTCCGTTCCGATGTCAAGAGTAGCGCATCTTATCCGAATTCCATCGCCGTCAAAAACGCGGGACATACTTGATATTTTCCCGGATTCGTCGCTTATGATATTGCTGCCGAAAAATCTGCCGACATTCTCTTCCATCTGATCTAAGAATATTGACTTCGATTCCGCCTCCAGGTAAACGGCTATATTTCTGTCGGCGTCAAAGTTCTGATACAGAGCCCATCTCGGTATCTTTACGAGCGACAATATGTCGAGCTGATAATCCTTCTTTTCGCAAAAGCTGAACTGCCTTTCGTTTCCGTCCTTGTCAAAATACTTCAGATCATATGCCTTATACTTCACAGGGAGCATTGTTTCACCATTTTTCGAGCTTGCAGATCCGCTATCCTTAACGGTGAGGGTATAGTTCCCGTCGAAAGTCTTGTCGAACAGATCCTTATACCTCTTCTCATAATCCACGCCCTTAAGCAGTTTTATGACCGACAGAGCTTCGAGGATCCATAATACCGCAAAAACTATCAGGAATATTTTCAATGATTTCTTCATTTCTTTTCTCCTCCCAAAGGGTATATTTCAGTTTGGATAACAAATGTCGTTTGCCTAACAAATAATACCACAGAACCGTAAAAAAGTCAAGCAAAGCTGTTCTCTTTTATAAGGTATTGATAACACATTTGAAGGAATCGGAAACGCAATCAATATCCGAGAAAAACGGCAGGGATAGTTTTCTCCCTGCCGCAGTTATGTATATGCTTTTTTGTTATGAATTCTGTTAATAGCTTGTCATCATGCTGTTGACGAAAACAATGGAGCTGCCGTCGCTGTCCTTCCATACAAATCCGGTGTTGGTGTGGGTGATGGTGCCGTAGTGATCCTGTTCGAGTATCAGGTTGCTTGCGATATTTCCGTTTTCGTCGTAAACAAGCTCGCTCTTGGCACCATTGCTGTATGTGAGCGTATCGCCGGACAGAGTGCCTATGAGACCGTAGGCGTAATAAGTACCCATATTGTACTGCGTATTGATCGAGATGTAGTAAGTGCCGTCGTCTCTCTTGACAATATCCATCCAGCTCTTGGAGCCGTTGCCGTCAAAGAAGTTTCCGACCATCATTTCATCGCGTGTCGGAATATCATCGGCATACTTGTCGTTCTTATTGGAATCGGTAGGCTCGGGATCCTGGAAATTCTTCTCGGAGGGAGAACCCTTGATCGGTACAAACGTGGTACCCGGCAGAATGTCGCCCATCGAATCGTTCCAAACTATGCCGTAGTCTGTAACTTTAAGTGAACCCGCGCCAGCGGAGTATACGGTGAAGGGAGTCTGTATACCGTCGGTGCCTACCGTGTAGTTGCCGTAGTTATCGTAAGCAATGGTGGTCTTTCTGCAATTGGTGTAGGAAAGAACGCCCTTGCTGTCAAAGGAGCCTGTCATATCCCATGTATTGACTTCGGTGTAGGTAACAGACCACGCAATATGAACAGAATAGGTGTTATTGCCGATATTGGTGATCTCCATTGTCGCCAGACCCGTGGACTGCTCGCCGTAAGTGCCTGCGTACATATCTCCATTTACCACAACGGGGGAGAACTCGGGGATATTTACGTCCTCAACCTTAGTTTCGGCTTTGGTTTCCGATTTGGGAGCCTCGGTCGTCACTACGGTCTTGTCGTTTGTCGCTCCTGCGGGAGCCTGAGTCTGATCGGGAACCTTTGTATCGGGAGCCTTTGTCTCTGCCGCGCCGTTCTGAGCCGTATTGTTCTGAGCCGCGCCGGTATCTCCGGCAGCTGCCTGCCCCGCATTGGCAGCGTTCTTGTTATCGGCAGAACCTGTTTTGTCGTCGGCAGTTCCTGCCGCTGTCGCGCCGGAAGGCAAGCCGCTGTCGGACGCTGTATCTGCGCCCTGCGCATCTGCCGCGTTGGGAGCGGCATCTTTGGAAGCCGTCACAGGCACGCCGGGATCTGTGTTATTTGTATTGCTTGCGCCGTCCGCGCTGCTGCCGCACCCCGAGAGCATGAAAACCGCCATTAAAGCCGCTGCCGCGATCGCACTTATCTTTGTGTTCTTCATATATAATTCCTCCTAAAATATAGCTTTTGAAAATTATTCATGAGCTTTTTCTTTACAATCTTACTATACATCATTTTTTTCGTTTTGTCATTCACCAAAATGGTTAATTTTTTCTTTTCTGTATAATTGAATAAAAAATATTTATTTATGAAATGTAACTATTTATTCTGCACAATCATGAGGTTGAAAGCGGTGGCGTTTTTATAAAATTATAGTAAATGTCAAAATAACACGAATCATAAAAGCCTACAAAATCCGCAATTTGTGGGCAAACCAAAAGTCTTAGGAAGGGGGTGGCTGTATTAACTATGTTATACTATTTCACTGTCAAATCGTGGACAATATTGGCGGATAGCGTTTTCTCAATCAAGGCGCTTGCACGATCACGTTCGTGCCACCGCAGGCTTGCTGGCGCAAGTCAAGATCGTGCAACGCAGAGTGCTGTACGAGCTTGCTCGTACCAACGATAGCCGTCTGCATGAACGAAGTTCATGCCATTGTCTGCGATTTGATAGTAAAATAGTATTAATGCCAGCAAGTTCGTGCAAGGGGATAACCCTTCTTCAGAAGGGTTATCCCAAAAGTCTGAGCGGTTCAAGCATCAAATCGGAGAAAGAAAATTGAACGGAAACAAGGAATTGCCGATTTTATTTTTGACCGCTCACTTCTGTGTATTTTTTTAACTTTGCTTTGTTGCGCCTGCGGCGCAAATGTGGCTCTGCCCCATACCCCGCAAGGGGGCTGCTCGCTTAGCGCGAACGGCACGAACGAGTTCGTGCAATTGTGCGGTTGCCCCCTCGCCAGCGCATCGGTGCTGAACCCCGTGTCCGTCCTCACTTTGCGTGAGTGGTCATTTTAGCGAATTATCACAAAATTTCGCGAGTTAATTTGTGCATTCGTACAAATTTTACTTTTTGTGGCGCTCAATGAATGACATATCCGTTTTATTATGATAAAATATATATGGGTCTTTGTGACCGATAACTACTATCGTTAATATCAGAAAGGAAGATTTGTTATGAAACTTACAAAAACAATGCTGGGAAACGCGCTCACTATCGAGATAGAGGGCAGAGTTGATACCGTTACCGCCCCCGAGCTTGAAAAGATGATAGGCGAGTCTTCGGATAAAGCCGAAAGCCTTCTGCTGGATTTCGCCAAAGTGGAGTATATCTCCTCCGCCGGACTGAGAGTGCTGCTTTCGGCACATAAGGTTATGTCAAAGAAAGGCGGCATGAAGATCAAGAACGCGGGCGAGGACATCATGGAGATCTTTGAGGTAACAGGATTTACCGATATTCTTAACATAGTTTAAGGAGGAAGAGCTATGAAGTCCGATGTTTATGTTCTTGACAGGCTCGAAAGCGATTTTCGCGCTATCCCTGCCGAAGCGGAGAAGGTGGCACGCTACAACGGTCTTGACAGTAAAAGGTCATTGCGCCTGCGCCTGCTTGCGGAGGAAATGATCTGTATGCTGCCGCAGCTGCTTATCTACGGCAAGGGCAGCTTCTGGATAGAGAACAGCGGCTCCGCTTATGAACTGCATCTGACCGTTACTCCCTACGACAGCGAGGAATTTGACAGAGATAAGGTCATAGGCATATCAAGAAGCGGAAAAAATGCCGCTGCCGTCGGGATAATCGGAAAGATCTGCGACGCGGTCGAAATAATGATGTCAGACAGAGCGAAGTTCGCCAGAGAAGACCCTTACCGCTTTTTCATGCTGGGTTCGATGAACATGACCCCGATGGCAGACGAAATGGCATGGTCGCTGATGAATTACAAGAACGCTTTCGATTCCGAGACCAAAAAGCAGAACAATCCGAAGGAATGGGACGAGCTTGAAAAGTCAGTAATATCCAATCTTGCCGACGATGTTGTAGTTGGTGTGCGCGGCGGTAAGGTGAACATAACCGTAAAGAAAAAATTTTGAACAAAAAGAGCGGGAAACACATTATTTACGTTTTTCCCGCTTTGCGTTATAAATAAAGATCATGACAAAAAGCAAAGAACGCTACACGATACGGCAGCTGGGATTTGCCAGCCTTGCTGCAACAGTTATATTTATCATATCCATGCTGATCTGCACTTTTTTAAACGCGGGACAGCTTGAGATCGAGTTGCCCGAAGGCAGCAGAGCCGAATATTTCCGCCCCGAAAACGGAATAGTCGAGGTTCATTCCGTTCCGGAAGACGAGCGCCGAATGATAGTTAAGGCAAAGGGCAGGGGAAAGGAATTTATCAACTACCAGCCGCCCGGGATCGGCGCAGTTCCGGGTGACTTTGAATACGTCAGGGTGCTGCCCGGCGGGATAATCTTCAACGTACTGAACGGAGAGTTTTCGGGCTACCGCAGCCTTACGCTTATCGTGCAGATGTATATGCTCATCATAACGCTGCTGCTTACGCTCTCGTTTATATTCAGGTGCGATGCCGAACTGTTTTCCTATACCACGCTTTTATTCGGCGGGACGGCGCTTTTTCTGATATGCCTTATCCTGTATATGCTTATCGGCAGCACAGGAGAGTTCACGATGATGCGCATTTATTCGATGCTCAAAAACGCAGGCGGCATATTCGTTTATCTGCTTATGCCGATCATGGTGGTATTTGCCGTGTCGCTCACGGTCAGCAACATTTCCCTGATAAAGCGCGAGGGCAGGAGCTTTGCCAATCTGCTCGGATTTATTCTAAGCGGACTTATCATCGCGGGGTATATAGCGGCTCTTGTTTTATCGAACATAATGAATATGGGAAGCGAACAGCAGGTGAGAATGTACGATACGTTCAGGAGCGTATATTTCACGACTTTTGCGTATTTCGAGGCTATGCTGCTTTCCTCCTGCGCCTGCGGAGTGATCGCCGCAAAGGGCAAGCCTTCATACGACAAGACGCACATAATCATTTTGGGCTGCGCGATAGCCAACGACGGAACGCCGCTGCCGCTGCTAAAGGGACGTATCGACAGGGCGATCGCTTTTGCCAAAGAGCAGAAAGCCAGGAGCGGCAGAGCGATAAAGTTCGTTCCGTCAGGCGGGAAGGGAAGCGACGAGGTGATCTCCGAAGCCGAGTCCATGAAAAATTATCTGCTAAAGCAGGGCATTGACGAGGACTGCGTTATTCTCGAAAACAAATCGACCACCACGCAGGAAAATATGCGCTTTTCGCTTGAAAAGATAACCGCCGACTGTGACAAGCCGAACATAGTATTTTCCACATCGGGCTATCATGTTTTGCGAAGCGGTATCATCTCCCGAAATGAGGGGCTTGACGCTGACGGTATCGGCAGTAAGGTTAAGTGGTACTTTTTCCCGAACGCATTCGTCAGGGAGTTTGTGGGGCTTTTGGCAAGTAAATGGAGACAGCATTTGTTTTGGGTAGTGTTTTTTATATTGTTGTTTGTGGTGGTCAATATTATCATGCCGATGTAATGCAGCGCAAAGTGAGGGCATATACCGGGTTCAGCGCCGGTGCGCTGGCGAGGGGTCAACCGCACGATTGCAAGAACTCGCTCATGTTCTGCGGGACGGTGGGGTTCGTTCCGCGATTCCTATAAAAATTGGGTAATAACCACAAGCTATTTTCGCACAAGAGAAACGCGGGGCAGGCAAATTCAGAACGGTAAGGATGATCATGCAGACAAAAGCCGTGATTTTTCTCGGTCTTTGTAAAAAATGGCAATTCGTTAGTTAGACTTTTGGTTTGCCCTCGCTTTGCGGGGTGGTTGCTTTGTGTAAACAGAAAGGTGATGAGTGTCTTATGAAACACGCTGAAATAAACGGAATAGAATTTGAATACCCCGATAGCTTTACACCACTTTCGCAGGTCGAAATGAGCAAATACTATTCCTCCACAACAAACAGGTGGGCGGCAAGAGCTGCCGGACAACATACGATAATATCTGTCGGCTGGACAAATCCGCTGAATGTTCTGACATCTTTTCTTGTAAGCCCGAAGTCGTTCCGTGAGAACTATGAAAAGCAATACGGCAAATCGCTAAAGGGCTTCAAGCGCGGCGAAGACCTCTCGTTTGAGATATGCGGGGCGAAGGCTGAGGGCTTTGCTTTCAGCTATGAAGCGAGCGACACGGGCGGAGCGCAGATCGGAATGCTGATAACATTCAGTCTCGCAAAGCAGATATACATAGCCGAATGTTCGTCGGGCGATACAGACAAGGCGTTCTGCGGCGAGGCTTTTGAAACGTTACTGCATTCAATACGAATGAAATAATAAGGAGGACGGGGCATGAAAACATATAACAACGATATTACTATGGATCCTTCGGGATTTGTGCTGCTGGCTGATTTCGTTCCCGCGATAGTGCAGGAGATACGCTACTACTCGACATACAACTTTATCGGCGAGCGTATCGACGGCTACGAGGAACCCTGCGCCCTGCTGACAATAGAAGCCGCAAGAGCGCTCAAAGCTGTGAGCAACGAGCTTTTCGTCAAGGGCTATCGGCTTAAAGTCTTTGACGCTTACCGCCCCGCATCTGCCGTAAGACAGTTCGTGCTTTGGGGAATCGAGGATACCGACGTTCGCATGAAGCCTTATTTTTATCCCGCGCTCGAAAAGCAGGAGCTTTTCCGGACGGGCTACATCGCAAGCAAATCGAGCCACAGCAGAGGCAGCGCGATTGACCTTACGCTTCTTGACATGAGAACGGGCAGGGAAGTCGATATGGGCAGCCCGTTCGATCTGTTCAGCGAGGTTTCTCACCCCGACTACCGCTGTATAACCGAAGAGCAGTAC
>CACYSH010000055.1 GCA_902776945.1 uncultured Ruminococcus sp. | reverse complement strand
TAAAGCCTTCTCACGAGGACGGCGGGAGCAAGCCCCCGCCCTACAAGCCTTGTGATAGTCAGGTTTTGTGCAAGTTGACGGTGCTGCTCATTTATAGTTATAGATAGTATAATTTATAATTTATAAGGAGAGTGTGAACGTGACAGAAAGGAAAGGAGCTTTTATGACTTCCGAAACGACAAGGGCGCAAAGGGAACAGATCATTAAGGACGCTTATTCACTTTGTCGGCTCGACAGCGCCGCGCCGTCCGACGAGGTCATGCAGCTTGCGGGACAGTATATCGAAGGCAGGCTCGAACTTGAAGAGATCGCCGAAATGATAATTCGCGGCTATAAACAAAAGTATGCGTAAATTCCGGCAGGACAGCTATTGCTATCCCGACAGCGAGGTGCTTATAAATAAGCTCGGCATACGCTCGGATAAGGAACTGGAAAAAGCCGAAAGCGCGATAACGTTCATAAGGCTCGCGCAGATAAAAAGCGTTACGGGCGATTTCGATTACGACCACCTGAAACGTATGCACGGCTTTATTTTCGGCGATATTTACGAATGGGCGGGACATGAACGGCGCTCGGACATCTGCAAGAACGAACAGGTGCTGGGCGGGCTTTCGGTGAAATACACCTACCCTACCGAAATAGCGCGGGAGGCTCGCCGTGCTATCGCCGCCTTTCATGAGACCGACTGGGTTTCGCTGCCGACAAACGAACGCGCCGAAAAATACGCGGCTGCCGTTGCGGCGCTGTGGCAGGTTCACCCGTTCCGCGAGGGTAACACGCGGACGATAATGACCTTCGCTTGCGAATTTTCCGATGAATGCGGTTTCCACATGGACAGACAGCTTTTCGGCAAACACGCCGATTTCACGCGGCGGGCGCTCGTTATGGCTTCGATAGGGCAGTATTCCGAGCCTAAGCATATAATCAGGATATTTGCCGACAGTATGGAGCGCGGCGAAAGGGCTGTCAGCATGAGCGCGGGCAGCACGGAGAATGGGAAATAAAAACACAACGTAATGCACAAAACAGCGAAGTGATAACAAACCAAAAGTTGAGGGCAAAACCAAAAGTCTCAGGAAAGGGGGTGGCACGAGCGAAGCTCGTGCAGAGGGAAATAAAAACACAAAATATTGACAATCGCCGCATTCGATGATATAATATCTTTATAATAATCACCCACCGGTAAACAACTGTAAAGGACGGTCGATAAAAATGAATAATTCCTACGAAAGCCCATTCTGCACACGGTACGCCAGCAAGGAGATGCAGTTCATCTTCTCGGCGGATAAGAAATTCACTACCTGGAGAAGGCTTTGGGTGGCGCTTGCCCGCGCCGAAATGAAGCTGGGCTTAAACGTTACACAGGAACAGGTCGAGGAGCTTGAGGCTCACATTAATGACATTGATTATCAAAAGGCTGCCGAGGAAGAGAAGATAGTCCGCCACGACGTTATGGCTCACGTTCACACCTACGGCGCAGCCTGCCCCAAGGCGGAAAAGATAATCCATCTCGGCGCGACAAGCTGCTATGTCGGCGACAATACCGATGTTATCATAATGCGCGACGCAATGCAGGTCGTAAAGCGCAAGCTCGTAAAGGTCATTTCGCAGCTGGCGGCTTTCGCCGATAAATACAAGTCGCTGCCGTGTCTTGCGTATACTCATTTGCAGCCCGCGCAGCTCACCACCGTCGGCAAGAGGGCAACACTCTGGTGCAACGAGCTTATCATTGATCTCGAAGCGCTTGATTTCGAGCTTGGCAGACTTAAACTCTTAGGCTCGAAAGGCACTACCGGAACGCAGGCGAGCTTTATGGAGCTTTTCCACGGCGACACCGACAAGGTAAAGGAGCTTGAAAGGCTTATCGCGGAGGAAATGGGCTTTGACGCGGCTGTTCCCGTTTCGGGTCAGACCTACTCGCGCAAGGTGGATTACTATATCTGCTCGGCGCTGGCGGGTATCGCTCAGAGCGCTATGAAATTCGGCAATGATATAAGGCTGCTCCAGTCGTTCAAGGAGATAGAGGAGCCTTTCGAGAAAACGCAGATCGGTTCTTCGGCTATGGCTTACAAGCGCAACCCCATGCGCGACGAGCGTATTTGTTCTTTGGCGAGATACGTTATGTGCGATGTGCTTAACCCCGCGTTCACGGCGGGTACGCAGTGGTTCGAGAGAACTCTTGACGACTCGGCGAACAAGCGCATTGCCGTTGCGGAAGCATTTCTCGGCGTTGACTCTATCCTCAATATTATGCTGAACGTTACCGATCCCAAAAACGGACTTGTTGTATATGACAAGATCATCACAAAGAGAGTTATGGCAGAGCTGCCTTTCATGGCGACCGAGAATATCCTCATGGACTGCTGCGAGAGGGGCGGCAACCGTCAGAAGCTGCACGAGCGTATCAGAGAGCTTTCTATGGAAGCGGGCACGCACGTTAAGCGCGACGGTCTTGAGAACGACCTTGCCGACCTTATCGCCGCAGACCCGATGTTCGGCGTTACGAAGGCGCAGCTTGACGAGATCATGAAGCCGGAGAATTATATAGGCAGATGTCCGCAGCAGGTGGACGAGTTTATCGAGAACTGTGTGAAGCCTATTCTCGAAGCGAACGGCGTTTCGGACGATGTTGCGGAGATAAACGTATAACCCCGTGAACATCTTCAAAAACTGCGCCGAGCCGCTTAATATCACGATCGCGGAGTTGTTGGCAATAAAGGAGTGAGACCAACGAGCAGCAAGATAAGAAACGACGACGTTTCTCTCGGAAAATTCATCAGCCTGATACTGCGTCACAAGCCCGAAACGATAGGCATAACCCTTGACAGCGAGGGCTGGGCTGATGTCGGCGAGCTGATAAAAGGCATAAACGCCAGCGGGCGCACTATCGACATGGAGACCCTTGAACGCATCGTCGCCGAAAACAACAAAAAGCGCTACACCCTTTCGCCCGACAAAAAGCGTATCCGCGCCAATCAGGGGCATAGTATCGACGTGCAGATCGACATGGAAAAGCGCGAGCCGCCCGCGCTGCTCTATCACGGCACGGCAACGCGCTTTCTTGACAGCATAAAGGCGGAAGGCATTCGCAAAATGTCGCGGCAGTATGTGCATCTTTCGCCCGATATACCGACGGCGTTTGACGTTGGCAGACGGCACGGCGCTCCGGCGGTGCTTGTCATCAACACGGCGAAAATGCGTGCCGACGGCTTTGAGTTCATGATCTCCGCAAACGGCGTGTGGCAGTCGGCTGATATACCGTTTAAGTATGTTAAGGAGATAGTTTATCCCGAATAAAAAACAGTACCCCTGTGACCAAAAGGGCGGTATTCATACAGAAGTATCAAGCCATAGTATTTCTGAACGAAATTCGGAAATACTATGGTTTTCTGTTGACAATGGGACAGCGTTATGTTATAATGACTATTAATATAAAGAGGAGGTCAGATAAATGTTACATCAGAATCTATGGTATATAGAAAACGGAAACGAGGTAAAAAGCATCGTGATAGATGAAAAACAGCTTGAAAAGCTGTTCGTGAAAAATTCGAACATTCTTGATCCCAATTGGCTTATTATCGGTGAACAGGTCTATACCGAAGCGAAAAAATATATTGATCTGCTCTGCATGGAGCCTGACGGCGATCTTGTGGTCGTGGAGCTGAAACGTGATATGACACCGAGAGAAGTAACGGCACAGGCTATTGATTATGCGGCAAGCGTTTCAAAATATACATATAAAGACATTTTGGATATATACAAGAAGTATTCCGAAAAATATCCTACTGCTCCCAAAACACTGGAAGAAGCATATCAAAAAAAGTTTAACAACAAATTTACTCTTGACGATGACACGATTAATCAAGAGGTCAAAATGGTCATTGTTGCTTCACAAATGGATGCCAGCACCGAGAGGATAATCAACTATCTTCGTGACAAATATAACGTTCTGATAAACATTTTGTTTTTTAATGTCTATGAATGCGAGGGCAAACAAATCATTGGCAGAACATGGTTCGGCGAAGATGTTGAGGAAAGAGTTTTAGACTCCGAAGGCACAAGGTCATGGAACGGATTTGCCTATGTTTCCTATGGCTGTGGTGGAAATTCAAGAACTTGGGAAGATGCCAGAAAGTATGGATTTATTTCTGCCGGATATGGTATATGGTATTCGAGTTCTTTGAAAAGACTTAATGTTGGTGATAAGGTGTTTGCCTACATTCCAAAGAAAGGATATGTTGGATATGGCGTTGTTACTGACACGGTTTGCCAGGCAAAAGATGTAAAGTTCAATATTAATGGGCAGGAAGTGACCTTTTCCGATTTTGAGAACGGAGCCAGGTATCTTCATAATAATGATGAACCGGATAATGCGGAATATGTAGTTAAAATTCAATGGAAATATACTGTCGATGAAGACGAAGCCGTACATGAATCGGGTTTCTTTGCCAATCAGAACAGCGCCTGCAAGCCGAGCAATACCAAATGGATCGACACCGTGAACAGATTGAAGCAGATATGGAATATCAGTGAATGAAGCAGAGAGAATATCTTTACAGTTCGGAGCATTTGATAATAATATACATCAAAAAGAATCAAACGTTGAATTATCAAAATGCTTGTGAAGGCGAACAATGCTCGCCCCTACAATCAATGTCTAAATAATTATTTCGTTTACTATAAATTCTGATTTGCCTCAGCAACCGAATAATAATACAATGCCCCGAAGCGTTTTAAAGCGCTTCGGGGCAAAACTTATTTATGGTTATCCGTTGCAGAGATAAACGGTTTTTAATACTTGTGTTATGTATTATTGCAAAAGCTGTCAAAATAGAACTGCAAATCGGTAAAAACACCCGCCGGAGAAGCCCTCACGGTCAGCTTGCTTATCTCGGGAGTACCCGTGTAATTCGGCAAAGCAAGCGTTTCCTTGTCGCATAAGTCCTCGCCGAGATAGCCCTGAAACGTCGCTGAAATGTATTCCCTGCCGCGGTCGGAAAAGTACATATAGTATTTCAGCTGGTCGTTTAAGTCGTACACCCATTCGCGCTCGGGAGGATAGTATTTCGCCCGCGTGATGTTATGCGCCGCCGCAAAGCTGTTGCCAAGGTGATAAGTCCAGTTGCCGTTCAAGTCCTGCGTGTACACATCGGAGAAAATATTCCCCAGCCGCTGACCCTTGCCGCAGCGCACCAATGACGAAGCCGACCGCTGAAAGGTCTGCTGCTCCGCCGACGGCAGCGAGCAAAGCACGGTGTCAGCCCCGCGTATGAACGGATATTTCTGATAGGCTTTCATCGAATAAATGCACGCCGCGTCCCAGACGGTCGTTTTTTCTTCGTAGTAGACGTATGGCACCGTGGAGGTGTTCTGCTGGCAGGAAACGCCGTAAACACCGGCACCGCTGATTATCGTGTCAAGCGTGGGCGTGGGGATTATCCCCGGTTCGGCGAAATCCTGCCCCAGCTGCTTTGAATAGCCGTATGAGGTGATTTTGAGCTTCGGCGTGCCGCGCTCGGAGAAGTATTCCACGCTGTCGCCCGTGCCGCAATGAAGCAAATCGGAATCGCGGTAAAGGCAGACCTCCTTTACCCGCTTGTTCGTTATCGGCTCGATGAACGTACCCTTGAAATAAGTAAACGGCGTGTAGCGTTCCTTAGTGAAGTAAAGCTCGGCGGTCTTGTCCGCGCCGAAGGTCTTTGTCACGCCGTCAATGTCGGTGATCGTTACGGAAAGCTCCCCGCTCATTCGCTCACCTCCGTAAGTATCAGCTCGCAGGTCATGAACGGCTTGCCCTCCTCCGAGATTATCTTTCCCGAAAGCAGCGTCCAGCCCGTGTATTCCGTAAGATTTATATTGAAAGTCCTCACGCCCGTGGCAAACGCATCAATAAGCCTTTTGTATATGGGAATATTCCCAAATGTAAGCCTGCTTGTGAGCTTTAAAGTATTTCTGCCAACTCCTGCGCGTTTGCGGTAAAGCGTTGCATCGAGCAGCGGCGTTTCCTCGATCTTCACATTGCAGGACAGCTGAAATGTGTCAAAATAGTAAATGCCTGTGTTGTAGGTAAGCTGAAATTTATTTCCGCCAGGGGTCATTTATGTTTCCTCCGTTTCTGATACTTCGGACGTTTCATCAGGCTCCTCATAGGTCATCGTATCGGCAACGGTAAGCTCCAGAACCTGTTCAAGTCTGCCGAGAGCCATATTTTTCTTTATCTCGCCGACGGAAAGGCTTTTGATAACGCAGCCCGTGTTAAAGTAGATCATCACCGCAGCGGCTTCGGTCATTTCGGAGAGGGCCTCCGCGCCCGAGAATCCCGCCCCGCTGCCGAGAGCGCGTATCACGAGCGTTATTTCTTTAAGACAGCGGCGTTCGGTCTCGCCAAGATAGTAATAAAAATTGAACTCGCTGAGACAAGCGCCTTTCACCCTTATAAACGCGGGGTAATCGCCCGCCTGAGAATCCTCGTTTATGTCGCCGATGTAATCGCGCATAACGATAAATCCGACGGCTTCGAGCTTTTCGCTTATCGCCGTGATAATTTCATCGCTGATAATAAGCGCCACCTCCCGTTCAGACCGCCTTAAAGGCAAAGCCGCCGCCTGTAAGCCCCGCCGCCGAGATGACCTCGAACGCGCTGTCGCGGAGTTTTTTCATATCGGCGATAAGCTGCGGAAAGCTGCGTCTTATGCTGACAGCGCCGTTTTCGCTCATGACAGGGGTTTCCTTGTCTGCCATTATGCAGGCGTATTCATACGATGCCGAAGCGGCGGCGGCAAATTCGCAGCAGGCGTTTTCGGCGGTGCCGAGACTGCTTTCGTCCACGGAGAGCCGCGCACGAACGAGCTGTTCGCCGTTAGTGATAAGCTGCGTCCAGCGGGTGTCGGCAGGGTCTGCGCCGGTGATGTTGCAAAACATTTGTTTGATGTTGCTTGTTGTCATGGGACACTCCTTTCAAATTTGACAAGGTGTATGGCGGGGGCAATGGCACGAACAAGTTCGTGCAGCCGCCCTACAAGCCTTGTGATAGTCTGAATTTGTGCATATTGACTGCGCTGCTAATTTATAGAATATCTTTTATCTGTTATCTTTCATCTTTTATCTTATTGCCCTCCCTCCCGCCCTTTGCTGTTTAATTATCCGTCATTCTGCGCAGTCGGAGCCAGCTTCTTTACTGCGCTCGTGGTCAGCACCGAAACTCCGCAAAGTATCGAAGCCGCGACCTCATCACACTGAGTGGAGATCAGCTTATCAAAATCAACAATAACATCAGTACCGTAAATCACCTCGGCGGCACAGCTCGAATCAATACCGAGCGCCACATTATCCGCCAGCGACGGACACTTGATGATAGTCACGCCGTAGGGAGTAACCACCCTGCCCGAAGACATAAAGTCGCTGACGCAATACTTCATCTCGTTAAGCGCAAGAATAGTCGCCATCATAGCGGGCGAACACAGCATAACGTCCATGTCGCAGGTAGTCATCGAAGCCCAGAACGCCGCAAGATCGGCATAGGTTATAGTGCCGGAATAGGTAACGGAAGAAGCAGCGTTGGAAAGCACGTCCGCGCACTTGGCATTTATCGCACGCGAGATCTGAGCGCCGAGAGTTTTAAGTATAACCCCGAACGCTTCAAGGCGCTGCTTTCTTACCGACTCATACGAGCAGGAAAGCCTTCTGCCGAACTTCACAAGCGCAGTTGCGGAGCTTGCAAGGGTAACGGTGGTCTGCGGCAGCGAAGCAAGCTGCGAAATGCCGGTCTCGCTGCCCGATACCGAAACGCTCAGAGCGCGGTAATCGTAGCCGTCGGTGCGGGAGGTCGCCGCCGTTACGTCGGGGAGAATGGAAACCTCGTCCATGCCTTCCTTGATCATGCGGCGGACGTACTCGGGGAAAAGCACGGCGCTCTCGGCGGAAACGAAGAACTTCTCCACCCTGTCGCAGCCCGCACCCGAAACCTTGATGTCAAAGCGCTTGAGCTGTCTTTCGAAAGCGTCAAGCCCCGCAAGCTCGGTGTCCTTGTACTCGCGGTCGGGGTCGAGCTGCGCCAGCGCTTCGGTGAAGGATTTTCCGGTGATCGAATAGAGCGACTTGTCAAGTTTAATGTTAGTATACATAGATCATTTCTCCTTTTAAAATCGTCAATGTTATTGATATTACGTCCCGAACTCTGCCGCGTGGTCTGCCGTTTCTGCCGGGAGATGCAGTCACAGCGTTAATGCGGCGGTCTGTCAAGGGCGTTTACTTAACAGGTTTGAGCTTGAAGAGCGAATTTCTCTTCGGTTCGGGAGCGGTCTCCTGCGGTTTGAGCGCGGGGGAGACAGGCTCCGGCTTTGCCAGACGGCGGGTCTTTTCGACGAATGCGGTCAGCTCGTTTGCCGACATTCCGCCGCAGAGAGCTTTCACCGCTTCGGGTTCGTATGGCGGCACGCAGAACTGCCCCAGCCTTATGGCTTCGCTTATGAGCGCCGACTTCATCAGCCCGATCTCGCCGCGGTCGAGAGAAAGCTGCTCCTGCATGGCACGGCGTTCCCTCGAAAGGTCTTTCTCGCTCACGCCTTCCATAGCTTTGGTGATGCCCGCGGCGGGCTGCGAAGGCACCGCCACAAACGACCATTCGTAAGCGTCGGTAACGCCGTCAAGCACCACATCGCAAAGCTGACCGCCGTAATACTGACCCTTGATGTGGCTGCACGGCGAAATGCGCATATCCGCGCCGCAAAGTCCGCAGGTCTTGCGGCTGACGGCGCAGCTCACGGACACCTCCTTTTTTATGCCGCCGTCTATCTCCTTGATAAGGTCGGCGCTGCCGTCGGTGCGCACCATGTACGCCTTAGCCCTGACGAAAGTGTAAGGCTCGCCGCTGCGGGTCAC
This sequence comes from uncultured Ruminococcus sp., assembly GCA_902776945.1. Taxonomy (GTDB): domain Bacteria; phylum Bacillota; class Clostridia; order Oscillospirales; family Ruminococcaceae; genus YE71. The sequence goes on along the minus strand of CACYSH010000055.1, from coordinate 32,071 downwards.
ACGCTCGCTGTCGGTGACGATCTCGGCAAAGTAGATACGCGCCGTCTGATTGCGCCCACGCGGGTCGTGGTCGAAAATCCCGGTCTTGCCGACGAACAGCTCCGCGAGCTTTTCAAGCGCCGCTATGGAAAAGCGTTCGCCGTCGCGGTCGGTCTCGTTGTCGCACAGCACAATGGGAAAGGTGTACACCTCGTCCGGCGAAAGCTCCCGCCGCGCCAGCTTGTTGATTAGCGCCATATCCTCTGCGGGTATGTCCTGCACGTTTTCGTGAATTTTGCTCATGAGCATTCCTCCTTTCTGAATTATCGGATTCGCCCGGCGAGTGCGGCGTTTTCAAGCTCGGTCTTTTCAGCCTGAGCGTTATAGAGCCGCGCCCTCGCGAGCGATTCCTCGTCCTGAAGATCAACGTTTTCCCACCGCAGCAAAACAGGCTCGTCTATCCCGCCGAGTACACAGTAAAGGCGGACGATCTTCATGATCATCTGACTGAGCAGACGGCGGTAGTAATCTATCTCGCTCGTAAGAATATCCGCCTGCTGACTGCTCATTCTCTCGGTGGAAGACCAGCTGAACCCAAGCAGAAAGGGCGGTATAGACAGCTTTGACACAAGCTGTTCGAGCAGCTGCCGCACGGGTATCTCGGTATCGAGGATAACGCCGTCCGCGCCGATGACCTTAATAGCCACATCGCCGACCGCGACAAAATCCTTGACCGCCCCCGCCTTTGTGGACTGCATACCGTCCGCCCACTGGCGGGCGATCTCGTCGGCTCTTTCGGCAGCGAAAGCCGAGTCGTTTTCGGTCGAGGGCTTGTAGGTCACGGCATAACGGACGTTCCCTGCGCGGTCGAAATTCTGCCCGACGGTCTCGTATATCCGCATAAGTATTGAGCTTAACGCGGGAAGTCCGCGCAGCAGCGAGGTTCCGTCGGGGTGTTTGGCGTTGGGGTTGGCTACGGAATAGAGAAGTCTTTCGGGGTGGCTGAATCTGAGCTTGTCGCCCGTTGCCGCGTCGAAGACCGTGACGGAGCCGTAAGCTGCGGACTGCCTTACCGAATAGAGCGTGCAGTCGGCGCAGGAAAGCCCGATCATGCTGTGTGTGCGTTCGCTGACGAGTATTTCGCCGACTGCCCTGCCGTAAGTAAGCAGCGAATCGAGGTACATTTCCGTGAACGTTTCGAGGGAGCAGCCCGACACAGAAACCGGAATCTCGCCCAAAAACTTGGTAAGCTGTTCGGCGGCAGACTGGTTTTTGCATTCGAAGTAAAAGCCGCCTGTCAGACGGACGAGCTTCATTATTGCCGCGTCGATGACGGGGACGTTTCTGCGGAGAGCTTCGTAAAGCCCCTCTTCGTTGCAGGCGGGCTGCGGTGCAAGGCGGAAGCCCTCATCGCGGGAATAGCATGAGTCGGTCGTCACCCGAGTAAATACGGGCAAAGGTTTTTTTCTGATAAAAATAATGAACACCTCCGGTAAAAGTTAATAGTTTATAGTGAATAGTGAACAGTTATGGTGTCCGCTTCGCGGACGATATTATGCGGAGGCTTCGCCCCGCAAAAAGTTGTTGCTCAAAAGGGATAATCAGTGCGGCGCGTAGCGTCCGCATAATATGCGCCGCAGGCGCTCCTTAACTATTAACTATTCACTTTTCACTATTCACTGAAAAATCATCTCTCTGTTGAAAGGCAGAAAAAGCTGTCGGCGGGCTTCGAGATATATGCGGCAAAATACCGCATATCGTCCATAGCATGGTCATTCTCTTTTACGGGACGGTCAGCCGCCGCCGAATCGTCCCAACGGTAAAGCGAAAACTCCCTGATACAATCGGCACAAGCCCGCGAGATCTTTATCCCGCCCGAATTAAGCATATCCGCGACCCGCCTTATGCCGCTTATCACATCATTTTTCGCAGGCTCAACGCGGAATTTCCCGTGCCGCTTGATACATTCGATGAACGAAGCCGCCGACGGATCGACGATAACCCGCTCGATCTGCCGCCCGCCGCAAAGCCTTTCAAGCCCGCGGTAATGCTCCTCGTCGGTGCGCTGCATACCCTCGCGCCGCGAATCGTAGTAATATTCCGCGATACGGTACCACACGCCGCCGCTCTGCCCCCACAGCCCGAAGCTCGAAGGGTTCACCGTGCCGTAATCGCAGCTGACAACGAACCGCGTGAACTTTTCGGGCAGTTCGTCGATAACGTGAGTTTTTTCGGAAAACATCGGGTAGATAAGTCCGCTCACATCGCACCATTTGCCGAGAACATAGCGCTCGTAAAACGTCCCCGTGTAAAGACGGCGGTAACGCTGTTTCACATCTTTTGAGAGCGAGGGGTTGTCCTCCATTGTGAAATGCAGAACGATGAGCCGCTTTTCGTGCGCCTTGTCGATGTACTCGCGCTTGAACCAATGCGAGCTGTTCGCGGGATTGCAGTTGAACCAGAGCTTTGCGCCGCGCACTGAACATCGGGCGATAGCCTGTTCAATAAAGCTGCGCGGCATAAGGGCGGTCTCGTCGAACATCACCCCCGCGAGGGTCATGCCCTGTATGAGCGCCGCCGAGCCTTCGTCCTTGCCGCCGAAAAGATAGAAACGGTTCGTCCTGCCCGCCCAGCTGACTTCCATGTAATGCTCCGAGAGCTTTTCGCGTATGCCGAAATCCATAGTCTGCGCGAAGCCGTAAAGCGAGTTTAAGATATTCCGCCGCACGGAGGTTATCGTCTTTCCGCAGATCGCGAAGCTCTCGCCGTTAAAGCCCGCCATTGCCCAGAGCAGGAACGATTCCGACATACATTTTGTCTTGCCCGAACGCACCGCGCCGTCGCAGATTATGCCGTCATTGCCGCAGAGCGCGGGCGTGTTCCACCATTTAAAGACAAATATCTGCTTTGGCGAATAGCGGCGGGCGGCTGATTCCTTTTTGCCTTTGCCGCTCAAACAGACTCCTCCTCTCCGCCGAGGTCGCCGCCGCTGCCGTAGATAGCGCCCAAAAGCTCCTCAGCGGCGGTGCTGCTGCCCTCCTCCTTTTCCGCCGCATTGAGCAGGTCGAGCGCCTTTATCCTGTCAAAGAACTTTATCTCGACAACGCCCTTACCTACTTTAAGCTCCGACACGCCGAAGAGGTCAGCCTGTTCGATCATTTCGGGGGTGACGTTCTCGGTAAACGCCAGCGCCGCCGCGTCGTTGTTTCTGCCGAAGGCAAGGCGGCGAAGTCCCTGATCGGCGGGGCAGCGGGCTCTCTTCATGCGGAGAACTCGCGCCTTGCCCGCCGCCGTCCGTGAGAAAAGGCATTTAAGCCCCTCGACCAGCGCGGGAGCGCCGCGCTTTGCTCCTGCGGCGACTGCCGCCTCGTAAGCGTTGCCGCATTCGGCGTAAGCCGCTGCAAATTCGTTAATGCTTATGCTCATTTTTTACCTCCGTTTTGTGTTTTGGAGAAGGCTCTTTGTAAATGTCCTTCTATATATAGCGATCAAACGGCGTTTTGTTGCACGCGAACGTGCAACAAATAACGAAATATGTCTAAATTAAAATTTAAATCATTTGTTTGCACAATTCGATACAGCGTTTTTTGTATGATATGCACTAAGAAATTTTACTGCATTAATGCAATGACATGATGAACCGCATTTGATCTAAGTCAATTTTTACATATAACTAAAATCAATCAAGCTGTCTGAGCGCGGTAAATGTTTGTCATGCCGTATACACGGAAATCAATTCTGCTCCATTTGTTGGAAATCTTATAGAGGCGCACCTATGTGTGCGCCCCTACATAATTGACAAATTTTATCATGTGATTTTTGAAAATTGATTTCCATGTGCAGTATATTGTAAGGGCGAACATTGCGCGTCCGTGAACGCTCACAAAGTCACACGGGCTGGAACAAGCCCCCGCCCTACATCAAATTTGTATTGCAGCCCGTGAACCAATACTCCCGCCGCCGGGATTTGACAAATTTCCGGAGCCTGCCCGATGATTTTCTCTTGTACAAAAATTTTCTCCTCGACTTGTCAATGTTTATAATTTGTATTGACTTTCAGGAGATATTCTGTTATAATATATTTACCGGACTTTTTCGGAAGTCGGAGCGCAGTTTATTTAAGAGGGTGACGATGTGGACTTGATATATAATGACCCCCGCGACGTTGAGATTTTTAACGGAATTTTCGGTTCTTCATGGCTTACCGCCGCAGGGCTTGACCCCAATATCGGTGCCTTTCTTCTGCTCGATAACGAAAAGCGAGTTGTCGCCGACAGCAACGCCGCACGGTGTTTCTCCATGAACAAGGAAAAACCCGACCATAAAGAGGTTTCCGAACTGCTGACCGTCGCCCGCGGCTTTGCGCCCGATTTCGTGGCAAAGCTCGTTCCCTGCGGCGAGGGTATGACCGCAGGATTTGTTTACATAAAGGAGCTTCTGGCGCTTCAGGAGCTTCACTACGGGCTTTCTTCGGTGCGCGTAGTTACCGCCGCCGCCGAGAAGGATATTCTCTCGTCGCTTCTTATGATCTGCATTGAAGGCGCTGAGGGTACGCCCGAATTTACCGACAGCTGCTATTTTACCGCCATCGATACGATATTAAAGACGCTGCCCGCGGGTTCGCTCGTCACGCGCATTTCGGAAAACGAGTTCCGGGCGTTTCTGCCCTCGTCCGTCAGCGACCCTTCCGCCGTTGCCGAAAAGCTGTGCGGTGCAGTCGCAAACGCCGAGCTTGTCAACAGATTCGGCAGCAGCGTGGGCGGCGAAAACCCGCTCTCCCTCTCGATAGGTATATGCTCGGGCGAATGCTCCGTTGCTTCAAAAATACACGGCGCGGCTTTCGCACTGTTTCAGGCGGTCTCGGACGACAAGAACGCCGTCAAGGTTTTCCGCCCCGAAAGCTACGAAAAGGGCAAGGGCGATTATTACAACCTTATCAAGCTCTCGCAGCTTATCAACGATAATTTGTTTATATATCATTTCCAGCCTATCATAAACGCTCACACGGGCGAGATAGTCGCTTACGAGGCGCTCATGCGCAGCGACCCCTCGATAGGCTACGGACCTCTCGAAATACTCGACCTCGCCGAAAAGAGCGGCAAGCTCTACGATGTCGAGCTTGCCACTATCCGCAACACCTTAAAGGTACTAAGCGAGAATCAGAGCCTTTTCGACAACAGGAAATTGTTCATAAACTCTATCCCCTCTGAACTGCTTTCCGACGAGGATTTCGGTAATATTTTTTCCGACTACGGCGAGCTGCTTGAAAAGACCGTCGTGGAATTTACCGAACGCGCCGAGATAACCGACCATTCCCTTGAATGTGTGAAGGAGCGCCTGAAACGCAGCCGTATGGGGCTTGCTATCGACGATTACGGCACGGGCTATTCGAACACCTCGAATCTTATGAGGTATTCTCCCGATTTTGTGAAGATCGACCGTTCGCTTATCGCCGATATTGACAAAAAGCCGAAAATGCAGGTGCTTGTGTCAAGTATAATCAGCTTTGTACACTCCACGGGCGGCATGGCGCTTGCAGAGGGCGTTGAGACCCTTGAAGAGATAAGCGCAGTCATCGGCATGGGAGTTGATCTGCTCCAGGGCTTCTACGTTTCGCGCCCCAAGCCCGTGCTGATAAACGACATATCCGAAAGGGTAAAGAATGAGATAATCAAGATAAACCTTGAAGTGAGAAGCGGCGTAAGAAAGGTCTACCGCACAACGGACGGCGAAAGGCTCGATCTGGGAAAGCTGGCGCTCGAAAGATACACCGAGATATTCGTGGAAGGCGGCATGGTCGCGCTTACCGGAAATCCCGATACGTCGGTAAGAATACCGATAATCGTAAAGCAGGACGCAGACTGCGTTATCACGCTGAACGATGTAAACATAGAGACCGACACCGATGTAAATGTGCTTACCCTTTCGCCCGGCAGCTATGTGGAGCTTGTCTGCGAGGGCGAAAACGTTTTCCGCGAGGGTGCTGTCATCGTTCCCGAAGGTGCCTTCCTGCGGATAAGCGGCTCGGGTTCGCTCGGGGTTTTTGCCGACGCGCAAAACTGCTGCGCTATCGGCAACGTACATGATGCGGCTTTCGGCGAGATAGAGATAGACCTTGACGGAAAGCTCTCCGTTTCGGTCAACGGCGTGAACGGTATCGGTATCGGCGGAGGTTACGGCGGCTCGGTCACGATCTCCGCGGGGACTATCGAAGTCCTGGTATCGAGCTTTTACGGCGTAGGCATCGGAAGCGCCTCCGGCACGGTAACGGTCTGTCTGCATGACTGCACCGTTGACATCACCGCCAATTCGACCGAAGCGGTCTGCGTAGGCTCGCTGGAAGGCAAGGCGGATATAACGATGTATGATATTTCGTTCGCCTGTGTATGCACGGGCAATGCGCTTTGTTCGGTAGGTGCGCTCGGCAAGGAAACTGCGGTAATTGATCTGCACGACCTTAAACTGGCGACCGAGCTGCGCGGGCGTAAGATCGTGAATATCGGCACGGAGGGCAGTATTACCGAATGTACGATAAGGAATGCGCTGATAGCGCTTTACAGCGAGGGCAGCGCGGTTGCGGGCATTGGCGACCGCACGGGCGGCGGAAGTCTTTCGGTTGTGGATTCCGAGCTTCAATTGAAATTCCTGACGGGCAGCTGTCATCTTCTCGGCAGTCCGAACGGTTCGCAGGAGTATGTCAGAGTGATAAAAAAGATAAGCCTTAACGAATAAATCAGCAAAACAGGGCGGGAGCAAGCCCCCGCCCCTGCTAATGCCTTGTGACAGCACGGATTTGTGTAAGCTGACGGCATTGCTTATTATACATACAATGATAAATTAATTAAAGAGTATTACGCATCAGTTGAGTGGTGAACTATATGAAAAACGGAACTGAAAGATTAAAAGTGGGGCTGCTTATCAGTCACCTGGAGGACGATTTCGACAGCTCGGTCTGCGAGGGCGCTATGCTGGCGGCGGAGCATTCCGATGTTAATCTGTCCGTATGAAAATGATAATGCTTCCTCAAGTAAAGGGCCTTCAAGATGCTTTTCTTCCCCCGGCACGAGATAAAGATACACGGCCATGTGCTGCCATTCACGCCCGGCGCTATACCAAAAGGTAAAGCGAGACTTGCCAAGGCCGCGGGCAACGTTGTCGCAGGTTCGCTGCTCACCAACAGCGATCTGGAAAAGCTGCTTTTGTCGGAGAATATCGAGGGCAGAGTTATCGGCGAGGTAATGGAGCATCTTATAAACGACCACGGCTGCCGCAACATCGGCTTTGTCAGCGGTCCCAAAACGAGCGACGACGCAAGCGAACGCCTTGCGGTATACAGAGAAGTCCTCGAAAAGCACGGTATCGCCTACGACGACGGAAAAGTTGTCTACGGCAATTTCTCGAAATATGTCGTAAAGCAGGCGGGCGACCTTATCGACCGCAATCCGGGGCTTGACGCGATAGTTTTCGCCAACGACCAGATGGCTTCCGCAGGCTACAAAGCTATGCGGGACAGAGGGCTTCGACCCGGACGCGATATTATGGTGACGGGCTTTGACAACGACCCCATTTCCGAAGAGATCACCCCGCACCTCACCACCGTAAAAAGCGACGTTTCCGAGCTGGGCTACAATGCCATTATCGAAGGTCTGAAGCTGATAAAAAACGGCAAAATGGACAAAAGCTCCATTCCTTCATCAATGGTAAGGCGAAATTCCTGCGGGTGCAGGGGCAATCCGCGGCTTGCCTCGCTTGATTTCTCGTTAGGCGACGGCGACGACGAAACATCCGTTATGGCGGATAAATTAAGCAGCTTTCTTTACGGAAAATACCGCAAGAGCGATGAAACAAAGCGTCTAAGCAGCGATTTCCGCGACTTTGTTCTGATGATAGACAGGTATATCAATTCCGATTTGCTGAACAAAAATACGGCTCGGGATATGATAGTATCGGCGCTTGACCGTATGCTTTCGAGCAACGCCTTCAAGTACATAGTGCTTGACGACTTTTTCGCGGTGATAGAGTATCTTCACGGCAGATACACGGCGCTAAACACCGACCCCGACACCCACATAATGATAAACCGTCTTTTCGTGCTGATATACAAGGTTTCAGCCGAAAGGAACGCCGCCTACGCCCGCGAGAGCCTTGAAGACAATTACAATCTTTCGTGGCAGACCAACTCTATAACCCGCGATATGCTGATATTCGAAGCCTACGACGACCGCTCATATCAGACCGTCGTTGACAAGCTGGTGCAGCTGCACATGGATTCGAGCTATCTTTTCATATACGAGCCTGAAATAGTCAACCGCAAGACCGACACGTTCCGTATGCCCGATTATATAAAACTGAAATCGTGGCATAACCGCGGCGAAGCGGTATTGCAGGCACCCGACGACCAGCTTATCCGTTCCGACAATCTGTTTTCACACAAATATCTGCCGCAGGACAGGCGTTATACAATGGTGCTTTCGCCGCTTTTCTCGAACGAGGAGCATTACGGTCTGCTGATGTGCGAGCTTAGTCACGAATATTTCGTGTACATACGTTCTGTTACCGCGCAGCTTTGTGCCGCGCTTAAAATAATCACGATGATGAAGCGCGAGGCAAAGACCAGCCGTGCGCTGCGCCGCAGTCTTATAGAGATCGAAGAAAACAACGAATTTTTAAGTCATCTTTCGCGGCAGGACGAACTTACGGGCTGTCTGAACAGGCGCGGATTCTTTGAGAAAGTGCGCGGCAGGCTGAAAGAGGACAGGACTGAGGGCATTGAAGCGGTTATGATATTTGCCGACCTTGACAGCCTGAAAACGATAAACGACCGTTTCGGGCATACCGAGGGCGATTTTGCGATACGTTCGGCGGCGGAGATACTTCGCAGGAGCTTTGAAGGCACGGATTATTTTCTCGGCAGGATAGGCGGCGATGAGTTCGTTATCTGCGTATTTGAGCGCACGGGCGATACAATTTCGGCGACGGACGACGACATCAGACGGCATATTGACGTTATTTCGAAGGAGTTCAATAATATCGAGGCGAAGGAAAAGCCGTATATTGTTCATACGAGCGTGGGCGTTTATCCGTTCACCTGTACGCCCGATGTTGAGATAACGGAGTTGTTAAGCCATGCGGATTCGCTGTTATACGAGCAGAAGAAGCATAAGAAGAGCATTTTGAAATAGTTAACAGTGAATAGTGAATAGTTAATAGTTAATGTATCGCCTTCGGCGATGTATTATGCGGAGTCGGCACGAGCAAAGCTCGTGCAAGCCCCGCACTGAATAACTCAAAAACTCGGTGAGCAGAAACTATTTTTTGCAGAGCGAAGCTTCTGCATAATACGCGCCGCAGGCGCTCCTTAACTATTCACTATTCACTCTTCACTATTAACTGTTTAAATGCTCATTTATTGTTTAACATATTTTTTAAGGAGTGATAAATATGCCAAACCCTATTTTACCTTTGTGGGAGTATATCCCCGACGGAGAACCCCGCGTTTTCGGCGATCGGGTTTACCTCTACGGCTCACATGACCGCCCGGGCGCTGAGGACTTCTGCGACAAAAAACTCAAGGTCTGGTCGGCTTCCGTCGATGATCTTAACAATTGGCAGTGCCACGGCGACAGCTTCCGCACTAAGGAAGAGGGCGAACGCCCCTCCGACACCGACTGGACGCACGGCGAATGCTACGCCCCCGATGTTATCGAAAAGGACGGTAAATATTACCTCTATGCTTATATCGTCGGCTCAAAAGGCGCGGTGGGCGTTTCCGACAAGCCCGAGGGACCCTTCAAATGTCTCGGCACTTACCTCTATGACGAGGACACCGAGATCGGCGACGACGGCATATTCAACGACGCGGGCGTTCTTGTTGACGACGACGGCAAGGTTTACGTTTATTACGGCTTCCAGCAGTCGAACATGAACGAGCTTGACCCCGCCGATATGCGCACGGTCATCAAAGGCAGCTACAAATGCCCCGTTATGCCCTACACAGAGGACGTTCCGCAGGATCAGCGCTTCTTCGAGGCAAGCTCTCCCCGCAAGATAAACGGCAAGTATTATCTTATCTACTCGCCGCGCACCGCCCCGCGCCTTGCCTACGCTACCGCCGACTCCCCTACCGGGCCTTTCACCTACCGCGGCTATATCGTTGACAACAGCGTGGATTATCCCGGCGGCAACGACCACGGCTCGCTTATCTGCATCAAGGGTCAGTGGTACATCTTCTACCACCGCATGACGAACCGCTCTATCATGTCGCGCCGCGCCTGCGTGGAAAAGGTCACTATCCTCCCCGACGGAACTATCCCGCCTGTTGAAATGACCTCGCTGGGCTTTGAGGATTCGCTCGACCCGTACAAGCAGACCCCCGCGGACATCGCCTGCGTGCTTAAAGGCGGCTGCTACATCACCGAAAAGGACATCTTTACCCGCGTGGTAACGAACATCACCGACGGCAATATCATCGGTTACAAGTATTATGATTTCGGCGAGGATTTCACGGGCGACAGCATAACCGTTGCGCTGAAAACCCGCGGTCTCGGAACCTATTGCAAAGTGCGCGTGATGATCGACGGCTACGGCGACAACGGCACGGAGGTCGGCGAGATAAAAATCGGCATCGGCGACGGCATCTACAAGGGCAAGATAAAGAACGTCACGGGAAGGCATTCGGTGTTCTTCATTTTCGAGCATGGCGTTACGGGCTGGACAAAGCAGTATTTCGAAGGCAAGGCACTTTGCGAGCTTGAAAGTTTTGTGTTTATGAAATAATTTTATCGGGAAACTTTTTTGTAAACCACTACCCACAACTTAAGGTTTACAAGGTGTAGGGCGGGGGCTTGCTCCCGCCCGTTTCGCCCGAATAACCACTAAATCACCGTATTTTCAATGGTTTTGCATTAGGTTAGTGCGTATGGAGCTTGCCCCCGCCGTCCTCATGATAAGGCTTTATCTAATGATAATTATTTATGCAATTTAACCAAATGTGTTCATTTATAGTATTGTTACATATTTCGGCGGATTGTGAAATTGCCGATTTTGATTTTGACCGCTCACCTCTGCGGATAATTACGATTTGCTTGATTTGTCGGCTTTGCTTTGTTGCGCCTGCGGCGCAAATGGGGCTCTGCCCCATGCCCCGCTTGACCCCGGTTTTGCCCTCGTTTTGCGTTTTTCGCGGGCTTTGCGATCCAAAATATCTTTTATCTATTATCTATTATCTTTTATCTTTTTTAAGGTATTCGTCGATAGCCGCCGCCGCCTTTTTGCCCGCGCCCATTGCAAGAATTACCGTTGCCGCGCCCGTGACCGCGTCGCCGCCCGCATAAACGCCCTCTTTAGTGGTCTGATTAGTCTCCTCATTGACAACAAGACAACCCCGGCGGTCGGTCTCAATGCCCTTAGTCGTCCTGCCGATAAGCGGATTCGGCGACGTACCAAGCGCCATTATCACCGTATCGACTTCAAGCATGAAGTTACTTCCGGCTACCTCGCGGGGACTTCTGCGCCCCGAAGCGTCAGGCTCGCCAAGCTCCATTTTCACGCACTCGATAGCCGTAACGCTGTCCTCGCCGATAATGCGCTTCGGATTCGTCAGAAGAAGGAACTCCACGCCCTCCTCCTGCGCGTGGTGAACTTCCTCGCGGCGGGCGGGCAGCTCCTCCATTGAACGGCGGTAAATAATGTAGACCTTTTCAGCGCCCAAACGCAAAGCCGAACGCGCCGCGTCCATAGCGACATTACCGCCGCCGATGACCGCCACATTTTTCGATCTTCTGATAGGCGTGTCGTATTCGTCAAGATAGGCTTTCATCAGGTTTATCCTCGTCAGATACTCGTTCGCCGAATAAACGCCCACCAAGTCCTCGCCTTCGATGCCCATAAAACGCGGCAGACCCGCGCCCGAACCGATGAACACCGCCTCGCAGCCGCCCGCGATTATCTCATCTACCGAAATTACTCTGCCGACGACCATGTTAGTCATGATGTTCACGCCCATAGCTTTAAGCCCGTCTATCTCCTTCTGCACGATAGCTTTAGGCAGACGGAACTCGGGAATGCCGTACATCAGCACGCCGCCCGCCGTGTGGAAGGCTTCGTAGACCGTTACTTCATAGCCCTTCGCGGCAAGGTCGCCCGCGCAGGTAAGCCCCGCCGGGCCTCCGCCGATTATCGCCACCCTGTGACCGTTCGGCTCGGGCTTTTTCGCCGCCGCGATCTCTTCGGGGTGGTTCATGGCATAATCGGCGCAGAAACGCTCCAGTCTGCCGATAGCGACAGGCTCGCCTTTCATACCGCGAACGCACTTGCTCTCGCACTGGCGCTCCTGCGGGCAAACCCTGCCCGAAACGGCGGGCAGGCTGTTCGTGGCGCGGATAATTCCGTAGGCTTCGGCGAACTTCCTTTCGCGAATCTTAGACAGAAACTCGGGTATTCGGACGCTGACGGGACAGCCCGTCATGCACGGGTGATTCGGGCAATTGAGACAGCGTTCCGCTTCGTTCACCGCCTCGTCGGGTGTGTAGCACTTTGTCACCTCTGCGAAATTCCGCGCTCTTACGGCGGGTTCCTGCTCGGCGACGGGCGTTTTGTTCTGTTGCATATTAGGCATTTCTTACACCTCCCGTTATCCTGCAAACGTGCGATTTTTCCTGCTCGCGGTAGGTCGCGTTGCGCTTCATAAGCTCGTCGAAATCCACCATGTGACCGTCAAAATCCGGGCCGTCAACGCAGGCATATTTAAGCTCGCCGCCGACCCTCACGCGGCAGCCGCCGCACATACCCGTTCCGTCTATCATGATCGGGTTGAGCGAAACAAGCGTTTTTATCGCGTAAGGCTCGGTGGTCTTGCAGACGAATTTCATCATCGGCACGGGACCTATCGCGATAACAAGATCAAACTTTTTGCCGCCCTCTATCAGCTCTTTGAGCTTGTTCGTCACAAAGCCGTGATACCCCGCCGAGCCGTCGTCGGTGCAAAGGTGGAAATCCGTGCAGACCGCCTTCATCTCGTCCTCTAAAATGATAATGCTCTTGTCGCGGAAACCTGCGATTAGATCGACCTCAGCGCCCGCGTTGAAAAGCGCCTTTGCCTGCGGATAGGCTATCGCGCAGCCCACGCCGCCGCCGACGACCGCAACGCGCTTTGCTCCGCCGTATTCGGTAGCGGTGCCGAGAGGTCCCACAACGTCGAGGATAGAATCGCCCTCGTTAAGCGCCGCCAACTTTTTCGTCGAGCCGCCTATCGTCTGGAAGATTATTGTAATGCTGCCGCGCACGCGGTCGTAATCGGCAATGGTGAGCGGCACTCTTTCGCCGTATTCATCAACGCGGTAGATGATAAACTGCCCCGCCTTCGCCTTATTTGCAATATAAGGCGCTTCGATCTCCATAAGAACGATATTTTCGTTCAGCTGTTTTCTTTTCAGTATTTTGTACACCTGTCATTCCCTCCGTGAAACTCTTGATCTTTATATTTATATATAATTATTTGCCTTAAAGCCTATTATACTATATTTTATCGGAAAATGCAAGTCCTGCGGCGAAAAAATGCAAAAATAGCGGCAGCGCCGCGAGCTTTTCCGCTTCTGCGTTGAAAATCCTTGTAGAGCGACTGTCTGAACAAGTTCAGACCACCAACTGCGGATCTTCGCCTTGAAATCGACTAAATCTCGCCGAAAATTCACGCAAACCGGGATATTAAACATTCCGTATATATTTTTATCCGTCTGTGCCGATATATGCCGATTTGAACAGCAGATTTTTGTGCAGGTATACAAAATTCAGAATTATATGAAAAACATCTTGACACGAGCCGCCCGATGTGCTATAATATATAAGTCGATTACGAGGGATAACCTCAGATCAAGCGTGCGGGTGTAGTTCAATGGTAGAACTCCAGCCTTCCAAGCTGGCCACGTGAGTTCGATTCTCATCACCCGCTCTTTTTTGTCGGAAACGGCAGCGAATATTTATGGTGGGTATAGCGTAGCTGGTTAACGCGTCAGTTTGTGGCACTGAAGACCGAGAGTTCGAATCTCTCTACCCACCCTTATTAATGCGGTTGTAGCTCAGTAGGATAGAGCAACTGCCTTCTAAGCAGTAGGTCCGGGGTTCGAATCCCTGTAACCGCGCTTGATTTTTTACTCTCCGAGGAATCGGGGAGTTTTTTTGTTTTTGAGATGCTTTTGTGAAAATTGCAAATATTCCGTTAAATTGATTTTAAAACATTGTACATTGCTTTTTTGCACAGTTGACAAATACGCGCTGCTGTGTTATAATTTAATGTGTTGCTTGAATTTGTCGAATGTCGGCGAAGCCTGCGCACGAAAATATGTTGAAAAGAGTAAAAGGTAAACTGGAGAACAAAAGATGAAAAAGACCCGTTTCTTATAGTTATGCTCACTCACGATGACAAGACCGCGCTAAACGCCCGTGAACTTTTTGAGGGGTGCAGCGACAGCCGCGCCGAATATTTCGGCTTTAAGGAAGAGCCTTTGCCGCACGATCAGATGAAGGAGCTTTACGCCCTTATGAAAAAATGCGGCAAAAAGACCGTGCTTGAAGTAGTCGCCTACGACGAGGAAAAATGTCTCGAAGGCGCAAAGCTCGCCGTTTCGTGCGGCGTTGATATGCTCATGGGTACGATGTATTTTGATTCGGTGGCGCAGCTCTGCCGCGAGAACGGGCTGAAATATCTGCCGTTCGTGGGAGAGGTCGCTGGCAGACCGTCCGTGCTGGGCGGAACTATCGACGGCATGATCGCCGAAGCAAAAGCGCTCGCCGCAAAGGGCGTTGACGGGATCGACCTGCTGGGCTACCGCTTCACGGGCGACGCTCCGGAGCTTATCAGGCGTTTCGTTGCGGAAGTCGGCATACCCGTCGTCATCGCGGGCAGCGTAAACTGCCGCGAGCGCCTTGACGAAATAAAGAATGTTATGCCCTGGGGCTTCACTATCGGCAGCGCGTTTTTCGAGCATGATTTCGGCGGCAGCTTCTTCGAGCAGATAAACACGGTCTGCGGGTATATTTCAGACTCCGAAACGGAGGCAGTCAAATGTTGAGCCGTTTTTTTCCATACGAATATGCCGAAAGCGTTTTTGCGGTCGATTACGAAAAGCTGTACAAAATAGGCTTTCGCGGCGTGATCTTCGATATTGACAACACGCTCGTTCATCACGGCGAGCCTTCCACGCCCGAGATCGACGCGCTTTTGCATAATGTTCAGGCGGCGGGGCTGAAAACGCTGCTGCTTTCCGACAACACCCGCAAGCGCGTTGAGATGTTCAACAAGAACATAAATTCCTTATATATAGACAGCGCAAACAAGCCCGACCCCGCGTGTCTGACAAAGGCGCTGAAAATGCTCGGTCTGAAACACGGTCAGGTTGTGTACATCGGCGACCAGATATTCACGGACGTACTTTGCGCCAACCGCGCAGGGATAAAGAGCATTCTTGTCAAGTTTATCCAGTCGCCCGACGAAATGCGCATAGGCGTAAGGCGCTATGCCGAATACGCGCTGCTGGCGCTCTGGCGCAGGACTAAGTACAGCCACCGCATCGGCGATATTTACGCGGAGGGCTGCGGCAGCTTCTGGAGCCGCGATGTGCTTTTCTGCAATATCAGCCCCGCGACCTACGCCATAAGCGAGACCAAAGAAAAGCTCAAGCGCATTGTCGGCGACATGACAGGCGGCGAGATATTTTCCCGCACCCGTACTAAAAAGCGCCTGCGGAACATAGTTTCGGAGCATAGCAGTCACCTTATCAAGCGCGGCAAGGGCATCGACCCCGTTTTGCAGGAGAACAAGGCGGTCAATATCGCACTGGCAAGCAGCAAGATCGACGGCATGATAATCCGTCCTGGCGAGGTGTTCTCGTTCTGGCGGACGGTCGGCAGCATAACCGAGAAAAAAGGCTACAAGGCGGGGCGCATAATCTCCGACAACAAGCTGACCCCGGGTCTCGGCGGCGGCTTGTGCAATCTTGCGAATACAATTCATCTGCTGATACTTCACAGCCCGCTCGAAGTCACGGAGTTTCACAGCCATTCCGACGCTTTGGCTCCCGACGAGGGCAAGCGCGTGCCGTTCAGCTCGGGAACCTCGATATGCTATAATTATATTGATTATCGTTTCCGCAACAACACCGATCAGGACGTACAGCTCTGTCTGCGGTGCGAAAACGAAAAGCTGGTGGGCGAGCTTCGGAGCAAAAAGCCGTTTCCCTGCCGCTACGAGCTTGTCGAGGAAGATCATCATTTCAGCAAGGAAAACGGCATTTTTTACCGCATTTCCAAGATATACAAGCTGACTATCGACAAGGCAACGAACGAGGTCGTGAAGAAAGAGCTTGTCCGCGACAATCATTCGGAGGTAATGTTCGATTACGACCTTATCCCGAAGGAGCTTATCCGCTGAACCGTAAAAATAATAAAACTCCCGGCGTGAAATCCCGTCGGGAGTTTTTTGTTTGATAAGATCATTCAAGCATCGGTATAAATCCGCCGTCATCGGCAGGCTGCTCGGCAGGCTGCTGACCCGCATCGGGAGTATCATATATCGTCTCATTGCCGCCCGGCTGATTTTCACCGCTGCCCGCATTCGGGTCATAGACGAAATTGTTATCTCCGCCGTCGTTATTACCGTTGTTATCGCCGCCGATATTGTCGCCCTCGCCCGCATTGCCGTTATCGCCGCCGTTGACAGCATCGCCGCCGTTGACAGCATTTCCGCCGTCCGCATTAGGCACATCGGGGTCATACGTTATATCGTTATTACCTGCATTACCTGCGGGAGCGTCGGGGTCAAAATAGTAGTATTCCTCGTCGTCATCGTCGTCATTATTCTGAGCTGCGGCGGTCGTGTAGACCTGCTGCTGCGTCCATGCAGGCTGTGCCGCCGCCGCAACATAGGTGGTCGTGGTAGTCGTGGTGGTGGTACCTGTGTCATCTTCGTCCTCGCCGAAGCTGATTATGCCCCAGTAGCCGTCCTTGCAGACCCACGCTTTAAGATGATGAACAGGACGCGCTTGCGAAAATTCGCTCGATTTTACAAGGCATTTGCCTTCGGCGTTGTAGTAGCCGAACGACGAGCCTATGCTGACCGCGAGCAGGTCTTCCGAATAGAGGTAAGGGTGTCCCGAGTCGATAGTATCGCACTGTTCGCCGTTGTAGGAGCTGAAAAATCCGTCGCACTTAACGTCGATGAGCTTTTTGCCCTTGCCGTCGAAATAGCCCCACTTATCGCCCTTTTTGAGTGCAAAATAGGTGCTGCCGTTCTTGCCGGCGGGAACATAACAATCGTCATATTCAAAGTCAACGATTATCTCGCCGTCGGCGATAACGCCGTAGCCGCCCTGACCTTCATCAGGCTCGACAAGTTCCATCCTGCCGTAAGCCTCGTACACGGAGGCTTTCTGGCAGACAACGGCTTTTTTGTCTGTATATTCCTCGACAGCCCAGTCTTTTGCCTCGCTGCACGAATACACCTTTTTGTTTTCATCATCGTAGTAATACTTTATGCGCGAGCCTTTATGGGGCGTGAACTTATTGGTAACGTGACCGTCCTCGTCCATTGTGCAGTATTCGCGGGTACCTTTTTTCTCGTTGGTGATGTTGTAAAGGACGATCTGTCCGCCCGGGTCTATCAGGTAATAGCGGTATTTCGGTCTGATTATGACCGTGCCGTTATAGTCGATAAAGCCGTAAAGACCGTTCATGCAGACCACCGCGAGGGTGCGGTACATATAGTTTACGTCGGTGAGGGTCTTATCGACCTGGCTGCCGTCGAATACAATAATATTCTCGGCGGATATTGAGGGTTCGAGGTGCCAGGTATAGTTGACGATCTCGTTAGTAGTAACGATCTCCGCGTCGGCGTAATTCATTTCGGGATCGAAATCCTCTGCGTTCCTCTGACGTTCGCCGGGAAGGGTGCAGCCGGTAAGAGCGAGAGCTGCCGCAGCCGCAAGCGGCAATAGTTTTTTCAAAAACTTCATTTAATGGATCCTCCGTTATTGTGTCGGTGCGGTTTCCCCGCAAAAGTGTCCATTCTTTATTATACACCCTTTTTCGCGATTAGTCAATTACAATTGTGTAACAAAAAATAGACAGATCGACCATGCAGCATAATGAAGTCATAAAGGTAATAACCACCAAATAATAAAAAATGCGCAAAGCCCACAAAAAACGCAAAACAAGGGCAAAACCGGGGTCAAGGGGGCTCTGCCCCCTTACGGGGGTTCTTAGGGGACAGCGCCCCCTAAGCGGGGCATGGGGCAGCCCCATTTGCGCCGCAGGCGCAACAAAGCAAAGCCGACAAATCAAGCAAATCGTAATTATCCGCAGAGGTGAGCGGTCAAAATCAAAATCGGCAATTTCAAGAAAATCCCACCAAAACAAATAAAGTGAATAAATCTGCAAAACAGAGCGGAAACAAAGAAATTGCCGATTTTATTTGCGAGAAGAGCGGTCTGAACAAGTTCAGACAGGCGATATTTCGCAAATGATTTGCGCGAAGGTCAGAATTTCCGCATGGGTGGGGAATTTTACAGAGCGGCTTGCTCTCTATCGGCAGGATTTCTGCCGCCCCGCGTTTCTCTTGCGTGAAAATCGGCAATTTACTTGTTTCCGCCCTGTTTTGCTGATTCATTCAATTCTGCGTTTTTGTCAGATTTGCTTTAAATTGCCGGTAAATTGCCGATTTTATTTTTGAGCCATTCAATTTTCTTTCTCCGATTTGATGCTTGAACCGCTCAGACCCCGGGGGAAACCCTTCTGAAGAAGGGTTATCCCCTGCACGAACTTGTTCGTGCCACCCCCTAAGACTTTTGGTTTGCCCTCACTTTGCGGTTTTTGTTGGTTTTGTTATTTTTACCAAAAATATTCATTTATCATACCAAAAAATAATTATCGAAAAGGTTTTGACAAATCAAAAAATATGTGATATAATTATGTATACCGAACGAGATTCACATGAAAGGACTTTTTTATATGGGCTTTGAAAGCATCGGCGGCATTATCGACCGCGAGATTGAAACGCACGCCGAAAACGGCGCGGCATTCGTCATCACAAAGGACGGCAAAACGGTCTATGAATATTCCGCAGGTCTTGCCGATATTGAAAAAGGTCTGCCCTTCCGCAGCAATACTATCTGCCGCGCTTTTTCCTGCACCAAGATCGCAACGGCGGTGGCTGCCGTTCAGCTGATCGGGCGCGGAAAACTCGACACCGCATGGGAGCTTTCGTACTTCTACCCCGATTTTTCAAACCCCTTTTATATAAGAAAGGGCGAACGCCTGCCAAGCCCGCCGATAACCATACGCGACCTGCTCAACATGACTTCGGGGATACCTTACCCCGGCGATTCACGCGAGGGCGGCGAGGGTATGGCTGACCTGTGGGGAAGGCTCGACGAAAGCATTCGCGCCGGAAAGTCGCTCACAACGCAGGAGTTCGCGGCGCTCGCAGGTAAGCAGCCGCTTATGTTCCCCGCAGGCGAGCAATGGATGTACGGCTCATCGGCGGATATTCTCGGCGCAGTTATCGAAAAAGCGGCGGATATGCGCCTTTCGGAGTACATGAAGAAAAATATTTTCGACCCGCTCGGCATGGAGGACACCGCGTTTTTCGTGCCGCAGGAAAAGCGCGGCAGGCTCTCGGTGCTTTACGAAAACGCGGGCGAACACCCGAAAAAGTCCGAATGGGTGAACCTTTGCGTCTATGATCACGACAAACCGCCCGCTTTTGAATCGGGCGGCGCGGGGCTTTTTTCGACGGCTGCCGATTACGCGAAGCTCGGCGCAGAGCTTTCCGCGGGCGGCGCGGGAGTTGTCAGCCGCACTGCCGTCAGCTTTCTGGCAGAAAACGGTCTCAATGCGGAACAGCGCCGCACCTACGACTGGGGTTCGGTGCAGGGTCACGGCTACGGAAATCTCGTGAGGATACTTGAGGACAGGAACCGCGCAGGGCTGCTGGCGGGTAAAGGCGCTTTCGGCTGGGACGGCTGGACGGGTACCTATCTTCTTTGTGACACAAATGTGAAAATGTCTTTCACATTGTTCGTGCAGCGCTGCGGCGCAAGTACGACCAGGTTATCAAGAAATGCCGTAAATGCCGCGTATTTTTCATTATAAAAAACGTCAAGTCCTCTGCTTTGTACAGCAGAACACTGTGGATTTAGTGAAAAATACACAATCATTCAGCTTTCAGTTATGCAAATCTACAAATGATTTCTCAAATCATTGACAAAGCGTGTTCGAAATGTTATAATGTAAAGGTAAAAAAGTTTGTATTTCTTGATAACCATTATCAATATAACGGAGGGAAATAAGCTATGAAAACATCAAGATTTATTGCCGGACTTTCGGCAGCAATTATCGCTGCTTCCATGACAGCGGCGATTCCTGCGTCTGCTGATCAGCTCGTTGCTACGGGTACAGGATATACCTACAATGCTGACTATGATCTCATCGACGTTGTAAACGCTTTCTCTGATGCCGGTTTCGACGCTCAGAACGTTCTGAATTTAAGAAACTTCCTCATCCTTAACGGTGAGTTCTTTGACGGCAATGATTACAAGGTAATGATCGACACCGCTGAGGAGATCAAGACTCTTTATATCAGACCTTTTTCTATCGACAAGCTCGGTAAAGAGCCTAAAGATATGACCCAGAAGGACAGATACTTCGTATATGACCTTCTCCAGCCCGCTTCTGTTGACGCTATCAAGAAGAAGTTCGAAAAGCTCGGCGAAAGATTCTATGTAAAGACTACCTGGGATACCCTGACTGTTAAGTCCGACACAGGCGCTAAGGAATATGCTCTGTGGTATGGTACTCTCGATGTTACCAAGGCTGTAAGAAAGGCTGACTACACCAAGGTTTCTACCAGCGTTGTAAACAAGGCTGCCAGCACCGCCAACATCAAGATCTCTACCTGCGAGATCACCCTCGCCGGCAACAAGATCGCTTATCAGTTCGGCAAGAAGAGAGCTCCCAAGGTAACTGTTACTTATCAGGGTCAGAGACTCGTTAAGGGCAGAGACTATACTCTTTCCTTCAAGGACATCGACAAGGACGGCTATGTTCAGATGGGCAAGGTTGCCTGCGTAGTTACCGGTAAGGGCGACTTCACCGGCAAGAAGACCGTTTACTTCTATGTTGTTCCCGAGAAGCCTACCTTTACAACCGTAGCTAACCATATTGTAAAGATCACTCCCGACAACGATGCTCTGAACGAGAAGATCAACAAGAACGTTGCTAACAGCGCTTATCAGATCCAGGTTTGCTCCAACAGCAGCTTCAAGGCTCCTACTCTGAAGACCTTTGTTACCAAGAACATGAACGTTACCACTCTGAACTTCAACGACCTCGTTAAGACCGGTTGGAACGTAAGAGTTCGCTCGTTCATCAAGATCGACGTCGTTCGTCGTTACTCTGCTTGGTCTGTTGTACAGAATATTAAGTAATTTTTTAATACAGACTTTTTTCTAAGGAAAAGGGTGTCGGATTCGCTCCGATGCCCTTTTTTTGCTGCCAAACAAAAGCGCCCGGCAGACCGAAGCGCTTACAAATGCAAAAAAAGAAAGGTAGTCCGGAGAGACTACCTTCTGACTTGTGTAAAAAATTTTGGAGAGGATGAAACGAGCTAAGAGTAATTACTTAGTTACATTCATTCTTTTTCTTTCTCTGTTCTACATAATCATTATACAATATTTTGTTTAAAAATTCAACAACAAATACATTACATAATATTACAAATTGGATACAAAAATCAATATGCGGCACCGTACTGGGCGCGGTATTCACGCATTTTGCCGAGATATTCCCTGCCCTCGACAACGCCGTCCTCGATCGCCTTGATAATGTCGTCGATGTTTACGATCGAATAAACCTTGATGCCGTAGGTCTTGAAAGCCTCCTGCACCGCCGAAAGCTCGCTGTTCAGCGCCTTTTCCATGCGGTCAACGGTGATCACCATGCCCGTGATATTTACGTCCGCCGCGCTTTTCAGCTTGGGAACGGATTCGCTCAGCGCCTTGCCCGATGTCATAACATCGTCGATGATAACGACCTTTTCGCCGTCCGCGAGCGTCTTGCCGACGAACATACCGCCTTCGCCGTGGTCTTTTACCTCCTTGCGGTCAAAGCAGTAGGAAACGTCGATGCCGAATTTGTTGGAAAGCGCCACGACCGCCGAGACCGCCAGCGGAATGCCCTTGTAGGCGGGACCGAACAGCGTTTCCACGGGGATATTGTTGTCCTTGATGCACTCGGCATAAAATTCGCCGAGCCTTGCAAGCTGTGCGCCAGTCTTGTAGTTGCCGCAGTTGATGAAGTACGGCGCTTTTCTGCCGCTTTTCAGCGTGAAATCGCCGAAGGTCAGCACGCCGCTCTCTGCCATGAAACGAATAAATTCTTCCTTGTAGGTGTAAGCCATAATGGTCAGCTCCTGTCATTTTTTCTATATTATATCACAAATGCGCTGCTTTGTCAACAGCATTGTTAGACATATTATACAAAAAGATATTTTACAAAATGTTTACTTGTACAAATCACAGCGGACATCTGTACATATTTGACAAAACGCTTGAAATCGGCGGGGAAATATGTTATAATATCCTTGATAAACGCGGACATCGACCCTTTTTTTTCAGGAACAAGGAGGTTGAAAGTATGGTTAGTGAAAAGCTCGTTATAGTAAACGATGAGGGGCTTCATATGCGCCCTGCGGGAACGCTTGCGAAGGCGGCGGCGGCGTTCAAGAACTGCGATATTACAATTATTTACAACGGCAAGCGGACGAACGCCAAGTCTGTTATGTCGGTGATGACGGCGGGCGTAAACTGCGGCGCTCAGATCGTGCTTGAATGCAGCGGCGAAAACGAACAGCAGGCGCTCGATTCACTCGCGGAACTGATAAGAAGCGCTTTTAAGTCATAGAAAAGGCTCGCGGGGCAGATGCTCCGCGAGCTTTTTTATGTCTACTCGACCTGTCTTACAACATCAATTATGTTTCGGTACTGCGAGAAAATTCTTATCCGCCAGCCGCAGACCTTGACAACGTACTTCTTCCCGACGGTCAGCCTGCCGTAGTCGTCGGAGGAATCGAACCGCAGTATCGGCAGCGCGTCTGTGACCTCGTATACCTCGCCGCCGGTGTAAACGAGGTACTTGTCTTTTTCGTCGTAGCGCTTGATTGCCTTGTCCGTCACGGTGATAGTTATGGTCTCCCGCGTGAAAACGTACTTCGACAGCGGGTAGACAAGCACCAGAAATGCTCCCGCAAGGATAATTATCAACTGCAAAAGCCGTTCTTTGATGCTGTCCCATATAGTCCATTTGTACGTTTTAGTACTTTTTGGCAGTGGCTTTGCCGGAGGAGCGGCTTCGGGCGTTTTTTCCGCACTGATTTTTTCGCCGTCCGCCGCCGCGCTGTCTGCCGGAGCAACATCGGGCGTTTTTTCCGCGCTGATTTTTTCGCCGTCCGCCGCCGTGTCGTCCGTCTGCCGAACGTTCTCGGCTGCTGACTTCGTTATGCTGATTTTTGCGGGGCTGACCGGACTGTCAACGGCGGCAGCGTCATTGCCGGCACTTGTCATTGTGACCTTTTTCCGGTATTTATTGTTCAGCAAAGCATACCGCATAAAGGTATGAAAGTCAAACCTTGCGTCATTTATCGGCTTGTTGTTCTCGTAGATAAGGTCGTAATCGTAGTCCTCAACGTTGTCGTCGGAAACATTGCCGTAGCTGCGGGCTTCGCCTCGCCGCACAAGCAGGGTCAGCACAGGCACATCTTCGCCGACCGCCTCGATGAAATGCTTTATCTGCTCGCACTCGCGGATATGCACGAACAAAAGTTCGTCATTGCTTGCCATAAAATCCCGCACGCGCTCGCAGAGATACTTTGTCGGCAGATCGTTGTAATCGGTCGTGAGTTGTTTCAGGTCGGAGAGGAATTTCCGCGAGCGGTCGTCCTTTACGCCGTCCCAGCCCGCCTGCCGCGCAAGCTCCTTGATCGGGTCGATGGACGAAAAATTCCTCACGCGGAAGATCTCCGCCGCAAAGTCGCAGAGCGTGTCCTTGCCCGCGCCGCCGCGCCCGTTGATAACAATGACCGTTTTTTCGATCTGCATGATTTTTCCCTCCTATAAATGAGTGCTTTCGGCAAATTGTACGAAACGCTTTTCTCGCAAATTATAGTAAGCGACATTAATTTTTAAACATTTCATTGTAGTGTATTGGCAAGAATTGCCCTTGCCGTCACGAATCCGCCAACTGCCCCTGTACAATGCTTGTATGGCGGGGGCTTGTCCCCGCCGCTTGTCGGCACAATTTTCCCTACCGTCGCGATTTTCAAACCTTCGCGCAATTTATTTGCGAAATATCGCCTGTCGGCATGAACTCTGTTCATGCAAACTTGTTCAGACCGCTCTTCTCGCAAATTAAAATCGGCAATTTCTTTGTTTCCGCTCAATTTTGCTGAACTATCGAATTGCGTATTTTTGTTACGAAAGCCCTTCCGTCAACAACTTCTGCGCGGCACGTTTAAGCTCCAATACGGTTATCCTGCCTTCCTCGGTACATTTTGTCGAAAGCGCAATACCATTGATTCCGCCCTTCGGCGTGACCTTGAAATCACCGTTTTCCTCCGTGATATATCCGCCGTCAGTAAGAAAATCGGTAATGCGCCTTTGCGCTTCATCAGTCCCGCAACGCAGCGCCTTGCCGAAACGCTCGGCGGTCTCGGCAAGCGAAAGGCTTGACGGAAAAATCTTTCCCGGCAGCTCGCCCGTCTCCTGACTGAGTTTCCTCCGCGAAAGCGCCGAACTCGTTTCCGATTGAAATTCCGTGTTATCCTCGCCAAGATAGCCGCGGATAACCTCTGTGAACTGCGCGGCGTAGCGGTCTGCCTTCGTCTGCCCCACGCCCGAAACGGTCAGGAACTCGGGATAGCTTTTCGGCTTTTTGCGGCACATATCGCGCAGAGTTGCGTCCGAAAAGATAACGAACGCGGGGACTTTCGCCTTTTCGGCAAGCGCGGCGCGGAGATTTCGCAGCCGCTCGAAAAGCACAGGCTCCTCCGTCGTGCGCTCATACGCCGACTTCTTCTGCCCGACGGTTTTCGGCTCGTCCTTCTTAAACGGCATTGAAATGGTCGCGCCGTCGAAAAGCAATTCTTTCGCTTTCACCGTCAGAATAAGCTCGTCATGTTCGCCCTTGCGGATATACCCGCGCTCGGTCAGCCCCTGCGTAATGGCGCGGATTTTCAGCACAGGCACCTCCGCCATAATGCCGTAGGTCGAGAGCTTGTCGCATTTCAGGTCGGCGATGCGCTTTAGCTTCGCGCCGCGCAGTACGTCGGCAACAAAGCTCTCACCCATGCGGAGATTTATCTGCGCCAGCCGATAAACGCAGCTCAGAATCTTCTGCGAAGCGATGGTTACATCCTCGCTGACAAAACCCGCCGCGCAGTTCGAGCATTTCATGCACATATTGCCCGACTTTTCGCCGAAATAGTTCAGTATGTACTGCCGCAGACAGTCGGTAGTCGTGCAGTAGCGGGTCATTTCTTCAAGACGGCGGTAATCGCGGCGGCGCAGCTCGGCGGCGGTCTGCGGGTCAAGCTGGGAATTGTCGTTCGAGTTATCTATAAGAAACTTGTTCGTGCGAACGTCCTGCCGCGAAAAAAGCAGCGTGCAGACCGCCTCGCTGCCGTCGCGCCCGGCTCTTCCCGCCTCCTGATAGTAGGCTTCGAGATTTTTCGGCATATTGTAATGAATAACAAACGTCACGTTAGACTTGTCGATACCCATGCCGAAGGCGTTTGTCGCCGCCATGACCCTTACGCGGTCGAAGAGAAAATCGTCCTGATTGCGGCGGCGCTCCTCGTCGTCAAGCCCCGCGTGATAGCGCGTACACGGTATCCCCACGCGGTTAAGATGTTCGCAAACAGATTCCACATTTTTCCGCGTAGCGCAGTAGATTATCCCCGACTGTCCATTGTAGCTCCTGACGAGCTTTTCGGTCTCAGCGAGCTTGTCACGCGGCTCCTTCACGGCAAAATACAGATTGGCACGGTCAAAGCCCGTTGTAATGCTGTAAGGGTCGCGGAGAGCGAGCATATTCACGATGTCGCGCTTTACCGCGTCGGTGGCGGTTGCCGTGAACGCCGCCAAGATCGGGCGTCGGGGCAGCGACGCGGCAAATCCGCTGATATTCAGGTAAGAAGGACGGAAATCCTGCCCCCACTGCGAAACGCAGTGCGCCTCGTCAACGGCGATCATGCTTACCTGAATACGCGAGATCATGTCGATAAAGCTCGGCGCGTCAAGGCGTTCGGGCGCGACATAGATCAGCTTGTAAGCCCCCTGCGCGGCACGGCTGACCGCCGTTTGAAACTGCTGCCATGTCAGCGAGCTGTTCAGATACGCCGTCGGAATGCCCGCCTGAATAAGCGCGTTTACCTGGTCTTTCATCAGCGAGATAAGCGGCGAGATGACCACCGTAACGCCCGGCAGCATCAGCGCGGGCAGCTGGTAGCAGACGGATTTTCCCGCGCCCGTCGGCATTATGCCCAGCACGTCGCGCCCGCCGAGTATGCTGTCAATAAGCCCCTCCTGCCCGCTGCGGAAGCTGTCATGTCCGAAATACCGTTTGAGCAGCCCGTATTTTACTTGTTCGCGGTCGTACATTTGTTTACCTGCCTTTGTAAATGCGAACGCTTATGGGCGGGTCGTTCGGGCGGTTTACGAACTCGCTTACGATGACCGTATATTCCCGAAGCGGCAGCGTTTTGAGATATTCAAGTATCGCGTCGCGCTCTTCGGTGCCGGTGTCGCGCCCGTAGTAGATCGAAAGGCTCATGATACCGTAGGGTTTAAGCAGCCGCAGCCCCTTTTCGATAGCCTCGATACTGGTATCTTTGCGGGTGTTTATCGTGTGGTCGCCGCCGGGCAGCCAGCCGAAATTGAACACGATCGCCGAAACGCTGTTTTCCTCCGCGAACTCGTCCACGCGGGAATGGCTTGCCAGATGCACCTCCGCGATGTCGTCGAGACGGCGTTCTTTGAGCAGAGCTTTTGTGCTTTCAACCGCTGCGGGCTGAATGTCGAACGCAATCACGCGCCCGGTCTTTCCCACGAGTGCGCAAAGAAACGCGGTGTCGTTTCCGCGACCTGCCGTGCAGTCGATGCAAATATCGCCTTCATTAACGTGTGCGGCTAAGAACTCGTGTGCTAACTGCACCGTTCCGAATTGACTTGGCATATCATCACTCCTAAAACTAAATGGCGTTTCAAAAAAGCCAAAAAAATCAAAGTTGGGGACGGACACGGGATCCGGCGCCTGTGCGCCGGCGAGGGGTCAACCGCACGAACAAGTTCGTGCCACCCCCTTCCTAAGACTTTTGGTTTGTCCTCACTTTGCCTTTTTATAACTCAAACTTATCGGCGGCAGAATCATCAAAATAATCATGGTCATATCTGTACTTCTCCAACATGAGAAACAATTCCCGCATATCATTCTTACGCGCATACTCGGTCATTTTTATTGCAAGCTCCTTCGTAAGCGTTATTTTCAGCAGATCGTCCACTTCTTTCAGACAATTATTGTCAAAAAGTGCCTTATAAATAAGCTCCGCATTCTCCCTCGCATAGGCTTCCGCTTCGGGGTCGCCGTTCCTCGCAAAAATATTCACCGCCGCCTGCGCAAGCAGCTTTTCGTTGAGATAATACTCCATAACGCATTTCAGCATCATATCCCTCAGCCGAACGATCTCCCACGGCTGAAAATAACGGTCGTGAAGAATGCGCGAACCGCAGATATACAGCTCCTTTACTTCGGACTGCGCAAACGCACCGTCGCCGATGAAAATTTTTGTATCGGGAAGCCGCAGCCTTTTCACACGGCATTTGTCAAACGCCCTTTTGCCGATAGACTTTATCCCCCGCGAGAGATCGACTTCCTCCACAGCGCAGTTGCAAAACGCCATATCGCCGATAGCTTCAAGCCCCGCGGGGAACTCCGCCTTGCTGAGAACAAAGCAGTTCATAAAGGCTTTGTTCCCAATTACTTTCAGCCCCTCGCCGAACTTCACCGCCCCGAGCTTTGCGCCGTCGCTGTAAAGAAACGCCCCGTCCGCAATGCTTTTTATGCCGTCGGGTATCTCGATCGCGGCGCTTTTTGCGGTATCGGTCGTGAACCCGAAAAGGCGCGTGCCGTTGTCCGTCAGGTAAAAATTACCTGATTCGGTCACGACGCTTTCGGAATGCTTCGCCCTGCGTTCGATGCTCTTACGGCGCAGCTTTGGTCGGGGGTCAAGGCTGATGCCGTGCAGCTCGCAGTAAACGGAAATACGAATCCCCAAAAACAGCAAAGCTGCCGATACGGCTATCGCGCCGATAATTATGAGTAATATTTTCAGCACTATCATTGCGCGTTCACCGTCATTTTTCAAAGCTCGAACCTGTCGCCGGGCAGGTCGTAGCCGCCGTTTTGTTCCTTGTATTTTTGTATCATAACATACATTTCATGAGCGCCCTTCTCTATCGCAAGAGCCGTCATTCCCTCGACAGCCTGCGGCGGCGGGTTTGCCGAAAGCAGCGTTTCCATGTCGTCAAAGCGTTTTTCCAAAATGAGTATCACGGAAAGCAGCCCGACAGTTTCCAAAATGTAGTTAAGCGAGGCGGGGTCGCCGTTTTTGCGGTAAAGTCCGAGCGCTATCTGCGACATTTTCTCGGTCGAGATACCGCAGCGCTTTACCTCCGTTCGGAATCCGTCCGCCGTTTCAACGTTCGTCCACGCCGCGAGACTGCCGCTTCGGACAATTTTCATCATCTCGATTATCTGCCAAGTCTGAACTTCGGTGCGGGTCGATTTAACATCGCAGTGGACGTAAACGCCGCCCAGATAAAAATGCGAAAGCGCGGTACAGCCGCTGAAAGCGTCCTCCGCAATGTCAACAGCGCTTTCGGGAAGGTACAGCGTTTCCGCACGGTCGCAATAGCCGAACGCCTGACTGCCTATTTTCACCACGCCGTCGGGGATTTTTATTTCTTTAAGGCGGTAGCATTGAAAGAACGAATGTTCGCCTATCTTTTCGAGGGTATCGGGCAAGCTGACATTTTTTAACATAACGCAGTTTTCAAAGCACTCGGCGGGAATGCTTTTCACGCCGCCCGGGACGGCTATTTCGGAAAACGAGCAGCCCGAAAACGCCTGCCGCCCGAGCCGTTTCAGGCTGTCGGGCAGGGCGAGCGCGGTCAGCGCCTTGCACATGAAAAACGTATATTCGCCGATATGCTCTATCTTTGAGGGCAGCTCGACCGACGAAAGCGCCGTACAGCTGCGGAATGCCGAGCTGCCGAGCGTTTCAAGGCTCTGCGGCAGAGCGACGCGCTCCAAGCTCTCGCAGCTGCAAAAAGCGTAGTCGCCTATCTCGGCAACGCCTTCGGGAACAGCTATTTCGGCGAGCGAATAGCAGCCAAGGAACGCCCGCAAGCCGATTTTTTTCAGCCCGTGCGGGAGCGTTACGGAGGTTATTTTGCGGCAGCCCTCGAAGGCGCAGCCGCCTATCTCAGTAACGCCGTCGGGAACGCACACGGCGGCGCAGTCGTCCTCGTGGTATTTAACGAGTAAGCCCTTTTCGATAACAAAGGGGTCTCTCTGCTTTTTTCTTCCGAAAAGTCTGTCAAAAAAGCCCGTAAGAATCACCGCCCCGCCGGAGAATCCGTCCCTATATAAAATTATATCACACCAAAAATAAACTGTCAAGTGCCGACAAAACCAAAAGTGAAGGCAAAACCAAAAGTCTTAGGAAAGGGGTTGGCACGAGCAAGCTCGTGCGGGGGGATAACCCTTCTTCAGAAGGGTTTCCCCCCAGAAAAGCTGGCGGCATTCGCAAACTAACGGTAAAAAGAAAATTGAGCGGTCAAAATTAAAATCGGCAATTTCCAAATAAAGTGAACAAAAACGCAGAAGTGAATAGCTCTGCAAGACAGTACGGAAACAAGGAAATTGCCGATTTTATTGCACGAAAGAGCGAAGCGATTTTCGTGCAACGACTGTGCAAAGCCGTGGATTTCCGCAGCCGCGCCGGAAAAATTGCCCTTGTCCTTGTGAGAAAATCCCGACTTTGGCGCAGTTTATTTGCGAAAATCGCTGCGCTCTTTCGCAAATTAAAATCGGCAATTTCCTTGTTTCCGTCACGTTATGCTGATTTATTTACTTTGCTTGTTTTTGTTAGATTTTCTTGAAATTGCCGATTTTATTTTGACCGCTCATCTCTGCGGATAATAACAATTTGCATTTGCCGTCGGCTTTGCTTGGTTGCGCCTACGGCGCAAATGGGGCTCTGCCCCATACCCCGCACGGGGGCTCCTCGCCCCCGTGACCCCTCGCCAGCGCACCGGCGCTGGACCCGGTATCTGCCCTCACTTTGCGCAATACAAAAACTGCGCACCGTACCGATGCGCAGTTTTTGTGTTGCGTTATTCCAAATCTTTTCCGTCTTCGGTCTTTTCCTTTTCCTTGATCTCCACCGTGCCGTATGCCGTTTCGCGGAAAATCTCAACATTCTGCTCAAAATCGACCGAAAGAACCGCCTTGCCGTCAATGAACTCGTTCGTGAACGTACCGTCCGCAGGAACGCGCAGCTCCTGAACCTTGTAATCGCGGTAATTGAGCATCTCAAGCAGCAGCCCCGCCAGCTCGCCCATTGTTACATCGGTCGTTACCTGCGGAAATACCTTGTTAGCCAGCTGATCCATCTGAACAAGCGACATACGCCGCGATTCCTTTATCATCTCGTTGATGACCTTGCGCTGACGCTTGGTGCGGTCAAAATCCGCGTCGCCGACATAACGCAGTCTCGCGTAGGCAAGCGCCTGATTGCCGTTTAAATGCAGATTGCCGCCCTTTTTGATGTAGTCGGTCTTGACCTTGTTGCCGAGATATTTGTTCTGCTCGTCGAGGGGGTTCTGCATACCGCGGTGTTCCTTGTCGCTGCGGGGAGCGTCGGGGTCGCCGTTCGCTTCAAGGTCTGAAACATACATATCAATGCCGCCCAGCGTGTCAACGATGTCGATAAACACCTTGAAATTGACAAGCACATAACGGTCGATGTGGACTTTCATATAATCCTCGACGACCTTTTTCGTTAGCTTCATGCCGCCGTACCAGTAAGCGGAATTTATGCGGTCGGAGTACCACCAGCCGTTTTCGTCCTCAAAGCCTACATAACAGTCGCGCATAAGCGAGGTGAGCGTGATAGTGTTGTCCTTCTTGTTGACCGAGATCAGCATCATAACGTCGGTATTGCCCGCCGAACGCTCCTCTGTGGTGTCGCGGAGGTCTTCGCCGATAAGCAGGATATTCATTACCTCTTCGCTCGTAACCTTGTCGGCTTTGGCGGTAAGCTCCTTCAGCTTTTCGTCCTCCTTGGCTTTCTCGAAGGTATCCGCCCGCGAGAAATCCACATCGGAATAGGTCATCGGCGAGGAGTTCAAAACGTCGTCCGCATTGTGCTTGAAAAGATTGTAATAGTGATCGAAAATCAAAAAAACCGCAAGCCCCAGGATAAGTATAAGCATGAGGATCAGCCCCGTCACCTGGAGAGCCTGCTTTTTGGAAAATTTCTTTTTCATAGCTGTTGGTGCCGCCGCAGCCGCCGCGCCGCCCGCAGCGACGGAAACATAGCTGTCTGTTCTGCGCGGTTCCTCCTTTTGGGCGCGGGAGCGTTTCGACTTGGGCGCGGAGGATTTTTGGCGCTGTTTTTTGCTCTCTTTTCCAAAGCTGCGTTTACCCTCTGCGGGCTGATCGTCTTCGGGACGGTACGGCGTGCCGCCGTTATTTATCACGGGTCTTGCGAAGTCGCCGACCTGACCGCGATAATTTCCGCCGTAGTTCGCGCTTTTATTGGGAACGCTTGCGGGGCGCATGGTCTCGCTCTGCGCGGGACGTTTATAGACCTGCCCATGATAATCGCCGCCGCTGTTCGCGCTTTCTTTGGTAACACTCGCGGGGCGCGTTGTCTCGCTTTGCGCGGGACGTTTATAGACCTGACCGTGATAATCGCCGCCGCTGT
>CACYSH010000054.1 GCA_902776945.1 uncultured Ruminococcus sp. | reverse complement strand
CCTGGCCGAGAACAGCGCCGAGGCGGTCGACTGGCTCTTCTCCATCGACGCGCCGCTGGAAAAGGTCAAGGCCACCGGCGGCACCCAGCACCAGTACCTCCATCAGCCCGCTGACGGCCAGGCCGTCGGCAGCTACCTCGTCGCCAAGCTCGCAGGTGTCGGAGTCGGCAAACTGCGCGGGCGTAAGTCCCGTAGTGCTGATTTTCAGCACGGCGATGTCGGAGGAATCGTCCCTGCCGACCACCTTTGCGGCGTATTCCGCCCTGTTGTAAAGCATGACCGTCACGCCAAGCTCCGCGTCGTTGACAACGTGGGCGTTGGTGACGATATAGCCGTCCTCGGACATGATAATGCCGCTGCCCTGACTTGCCGCGTGAATGGCGTTCGAAGTGAATACCTTTATCTGCACGACGGAGGGCAGAACGGCTTTGGCAACTCCTGCGGCGGTGTACGAACCGTCGTCCGCGACATATTTACCTTCAAGCTCGGGCGTTTCGGCGATAGGCAGCGTGAAATTTATATGCTCTATCGGTAGAAGGCTTTTGAAAAGCCCCTTGCCGTGCGAAAGCAGAAGGGTATAGCCCGGAACGCAGAGTATCAGCACCAAAAGCAGCGTACACCAGAACACGCGCCGTCCGATATTTGCCCTCGGCTTTACCGAAAGCACCTCGTTCCAGAAAGCGTCCTCGTCCTCTTCGGTCGGGGCGACATTTATGTAGACCATTTTGTTCGTGCGGTCGAACGGGAGCTTTATGCCGATGTTTACAGAACCTGCGTTATCCTCTGCGGGAGCGCTTTCCTGCGGGGATCCCTCATGCTGCGGCAGAACGGGTTCTGCCGTATCGGGAGCGGCTTTTTCCTCCGCGTGGCTTTCCTCGCCGCTCTCTGCGGATAATTCTTCATTCGCGTCGGAGCATTCTTCCGCGGGAGGTATAGTGTCTTTGATTTCTTCCATTTTCACCCATTCCCGAAAATGTCAGTCCTCGATGTCCTTGTTCGGCAGCGAGAACATAAATTCCGTGTACTCGCCAAGCACCGAGCGCACCTGTATTTTTCCGCCGTGCAGCTTGATTATCGACTTGACGATGTTCAGCCCCAGCCCCACGCCGTTAGCGTCGATGCTGCGGGACTTGTCTGTTTTGTAGAAACGGTCGAACACGAGCGAAAGCTCCTCCTGCGAAAGTCCCTCGCCGCTGTTGCGTATGTAAATTACCGTGAGGTAGCCGACCTCCTCGAAACGAAAGCTGATATATCCGCCGACATCGACGAACTTTATCGCGTTTTCAAGAAGATTGTAGATGACCTGATGGATCAGATCAGCGTCCGCCCAGAGATTGTAGCGCTTTTCGGTATCGAGACCGCGCACATCGACCTTTTTTTCTTCAAGGCGCTTTTCAAACGTAACAAGCGTATCAACGATAGGGTCAAGCACCGAGAACGACGAGAAATTGGGTTTCAGCTCGCCCGATTCGATCTTTGCAAGATTGAGCATCGAGCGGACAAGTCTCGTCAGGCGGTGTACCTCAGAGGAGATTATTTTTAAGTAGTGGTTCTGTTCCTCGGGCGGAATGGTTTTGTCGAGCAGACCGTCCACAAAGCCGCCTATCGAGGTCATGGGCGTTCTGAGCTCATGGCTGACGTTCGCGATAAAGCTGTTTCTCATGGTGTCGTAGGTTTTTAGAGAAGCCGCCATTTCGTTGAACGCCGCCGCGAGGTCGTTGTATTCGCTCTCGGCAAATTCGGGCAGCTGAATATCGAAATCGCCGCGCCCGATCTTTTTTGCAGCGTTCGACATTTCCTTTATCGGCGCGGTGATCTTTATTGTCGTAAGGTAGATTATCACCATAGAGATGATAAGCACTATCACCGCCGAAAGCGCGAATATCTCCATAATATCGCGGGTGTAATTGTTTTCCTTCATGGCGGAGGGCAGACCGATCACGAAGTAGTCGGGACCGTTGCCCTTGAACCTTATCCCCACGGTCGTTACGGTTGACTGAAGCTCGCCGTCGAAGTCGGTGTAGATACATTTCGGCTCCTGCGTAAGCTCGTCGAGATACTGTGCGCTGAACTGGAGATTCCTTAGCGGCGTGTATTCCTCGTAAAGCTCCGAGGAAATTACTACCTTGCCGTCGCTTCCGACGAGAAGCAGATTTGAGCCGACATTTTTTGAATACTCATCGATCTTTATTTGTGCCACGTTTTTCCAGTTGGAAGGCATTTCCTTCATCGTACCCGAAAGGCTGTAAGAAACGTTCATGACGTTTTTTTCGAGCTTCTGCGTTTTCTCGCTGCTGAAGTAATTTGAAGAAATAAGCAGTAATACTGCGCCCAAGCATATAAAGCTTATCAGTATTACTGCCGTACAGATCAAAAAGTATTTATAAAAAAGGCTTTTGCGGTCAATCATTATTCTCGGTCACTTCAAACTTATAGCCCACGCCCCAGACAGTTTTGAGCGACCACTGGTCTGAAACGCCCTCGAGCTTTTCGCGGAGCCTTTTAACGTGTACGTCGATCGTTCTGGAGTCGCCGTAGTATTCAAAGCCCCATACTTCGTCAAGAAGCTGATCTCTTGTGTACACGCGGTTGGGATTCGACGCGAGGTGGAAGAGCAGCTCCAGCTCCTTCGGAGGGGTGTCGAGAACCTGTCCGTTTACCTTAAGCTCATAGCGGGTCATATTTACGGAGAGCTTGTCGTACTTGACTTCCTTGACCTCCGCCTCGTTGGAGGACTGTCCCACTCTGCGGTATACCGCCTTGATACGGGCGATGACCTCTTTGGTGTCGAACGGCTTTACGACGTAATCATCAGCGCCCAGTTCAAGACCCAAAACCTTATCGAAGGTCTCCTGCTTGGCGGTTATCATGATTATCGGAACGTTGGAATTTTTCCTGATCTCGCGGCATACCTGCCAGCCGTCGATACCGGGCAGCATGATGTCGAGAAGAATAATGTCGGGCTTCAAGGCTCTGAACTTTACCACAGCCTCGTCGCCGTCGTGAGCGAGGATAACGCCGTAGCCCTCCTTTTCGAGATAAAGCCTCAGCAGCTCGCAAATATTCTTATCATCGTCTACCACCAGAACTCTTCCTAATGACATATTGTATCCTCCTTAGTTTTTTATCTTCACCAAGATACGGACGCGGGTGCGAAGCATACCGCCGATACGTCCGAATATTTGAATATTCCCTATAATAAATTCTAATTGATGTCTTAATTATAACAAATTCACAAACGAAATTATTGTAGAAAACGTGTATTTTTAATTAACAAATTGTAAATAGCACTTTGAAAAGGGTTTATAATATTTCGGAATGATTACACATTAATTATTATACATCTTTTTGCCCGAAAAGTCAAGTGAGTTTTAGCTCAAAATGAAATTTTTCCTCGAAATAATTTCGCGTGAGAGGTTTTGACAGCGAATTTGGGCGATCTTTGCTAAAAATTTGCAAAAAAGCCGCAGTCTCATTGAGTTCCTGCGGCTGATGTCGTTTATTTTTTTGTGAAGAACGTTCCCCAGGCGTAGCCCTTCTGCCCGTTATAGCTAAGATAGTACCAGCCGAAGCTCTGCCCCAAAACCTTGATCTCTTCGCCTGTCTGCAAGGTCGCAAGGTTAGCGCTGTTAGCGTCGGCGATCGGATGCAGATAAACAGGGCTGTTTACATAATAATCGCCCGCAACGCTTGTGTCAAGCCCTTCGGGAATCTCGGTGTTTTCCTCCGTTTCCGGCTCGTCCTCCTCTTCAACGGTGGTGGTCTTTTTCTTTTTGGTCGCCTTGGTGGTGACAACCTCGTCGCGGAGCTGCTTCTTAGGCTCTATGACCTCGAAGGCTGTCTCGGTCAGATGACCCGTTTTGGCGGTCTTCTGAAGCTCTGCGTCGCTGACAAACAAGCTGTTCGAGAACATTATAACGATAACGCACACGATAAAGCAGGTGATCGCGACGGCGATTATCCCCTTGACGGTGGAGCCGGCGGTTTCGGTGACTTCGGGCTGGGGCGTTCGTTTCGGCATGGGGCGCTGACCCTGCCGCTGGGGAGGTCTCTGTGCGGGAGCGCGGCGTGCGGCGGGAGCGGCGTTTCTGTGCTGCTGCGGTCTCTGCGCTGCCTGCTCGCTGCGGATAAGCGGTTCGGTGTTCCCGGAGTGTCGGGGAGCCTGATGCCCCGCGCCTGCGCCCGGTGCGCCGCCCCTTATCATCGGAGCCTGTCCCGAGGGCTGACCGTTCGGTCTTTTCGGAGCGCCCTGCCTTGGAGCGCCTGCCGGTCTTGTGCCGTTATTCATATTATGATCGGCTCTTTGCCCCGCTGGTCTGACGGGCTTTTTGCCATTATTCTGATTTTCCGACATTTTGTTTCTTCCTTCCTTAAAAAAGTGCCTTACTACTATTATACACATTATTTCCCCGATTGTCAATACTTATTTTAATTATTAAGAATTTTAGCGGTTTCGGCATCGGCAGGCGCGAAGCGCGGTGTCGGGAAAATTTTTCGCTGACCGCTTGATTAATCTGCAATGATGTGTTATAATAATAGAATACGCTATGTCTGAAACCTGATTCGGAAGGAATGATATAAAAATGTCCGGAAAGACAAAAAATAACAAGAAGAGAAACAGACAGCACTCAAATCCGCAGAAGGCACAGCGGGCAAGGAATACCGCCGAGACCGAAAACGAGATCATGCAGCGCAGCATCGACCCGCCCATAAAGCACACGGGCAAGCCGCTTTTCATGAGGATAGTAATGCTTGCTATTGCAGCTGTTATGATACTCGGCATCGTGGTGAGCGCCGTAGCGGGCAACGCGGGAGGATTCTTCTGATATGGTACATATTGGCAACAGCTGGGACAATATACTGGCAGACGAGTTTCACGCGGATTATTACCTGCGTCTGCGGGAGTTCCTGAAATATGAATACGCGCATTACGTCATCTACCCCGATATGTATGACATTTTCAACGCCCTGAAATATACGCCGTATGAGAATGTCAAGGCGGTCATTATCGGGCAGGATCCCTATCACGGCAAGGGGCAGGCTCACGGGCTTTGTTTTTCGGTCAAGAAGGGCATTCAGCCGCCGCCCTCGCTGCAAAATATCTTCAAGGAGCTGAATGCCGATCTCGGGATAGTTCCGCCGCCGCACGGCGAGCTTACGGGCTGGGCGGAGCAGGGCGTGCTGCTGCTCAATACCGCGCTGACCGTCCGCGAGGGCAAACCCAATTCTCATCGCGGCAAGGGCTGGGAGCAGCTCACCGACGCGATTATCCGCAAGCTCAACGAGCGCGATGTTCCGACCGCGTTCATACTTTGGGGCGGCAATGCAAAGGCGAAGGCTCCGCTTATCACGAATCCGATACACGCGGTTTTCAAAGCGGCGCACCCCTCTCCGCTTTCGGCAAACAGCGGATTTTTCGGCTGCCGGCACTTCTCGGCGGTGAACGATTTTCTTAAAAGGAACGGCATAGACCCTATCGACTGGCGCTTGCAGTGAAGGCAAACCCAAAGTCTTGGGAAGGGAGTCCGGGGGGATTGCGCGACAGTCAGTACATTCTGAACGGAGAAGAACCGCAATTTGTACAATTCGCCGAAACCGCTCATTTATACTTATGTGATAATTTTTTGAGAAATTTAAAAAGTGCTTGCATAACACGGAAAAATGTGATATAATTATTGGGTATAGAATGAATACTTTATTCATAAGATAAAAAATGCTGTAAGGGAAGATGAATGGAAGAAATTAACTCCGGCTATAAAAAGCTGTTTTCAAATACGCTTATCATCGCGATAGGCTCCGGCAGCTCAAAGGTGCTTATGCTGCTGCTGAACGCGATCTACGCCAGAAGCCTTACCGATGCGGAGCTTGGCGTGAACGAGATCATTCAGCAGATCTCAAATTGGCTGGTGCCGATATTTACGTTCGAGATATTCGAAGCGGTCATACGATTCGGGCTTGACAAGCAGACCGATTCCCGCAAGGTGTTCACGGTCGGGAACTTTGTCTGCCTTGGCGGTTTCGCGCTGCTGGGACCGATACTGTATTTTGTTGACCGATCAGGCATTGCCGATAATTATTTAAACGGGTACACGCTGCTTATTTACTGCTTTATCATATCGGATTCGCTGCGCATGGTGTACTCCTATTTTTTACGCGCCCTCGAAAAGATGAGGCTGTTTTCGATAACAATTATTGTTAATACCGTGCTGATGCTCGCGTTCACGGTGCTTTTTATCGTCTCGATGAAGCTCGGCAACAAGGGCTATCTTTATTCGATAATCGCGGCGAACGTTTTTTCGGTAATGTTCATGTTTTTTGCGGGAAAGCTGTGGAAATATCTGTCGCTGAAATGCCTTGACACGGCTGTTTTGGGCAAGATGATCTCTTACAGCCTGCCGCTGATACCCGCGCAGCTCATGTGGCTCGTGGCGAACAGCTCGGATTCGTTCATGACGAGGTACTATATGGACGAGGCGGCGACGGGCATACTGTCGCAGTCTTACAAGATAGCGAACATTGTTTCTACCGTCTATCTGATGTTCGGGCAGGCGTGGAATATGTCCGCCGTGCTGGAGGACGGCTCGGAGCATCGCGATAAGTTCTATGAGAACGTGTTCCGGCTCAACCAGTGCATGATGTATATAATGGTCGCGGGCTGCCTTATGCTCTGCAAGCCTATCACGCTGATATGGCTGGGCGAGGATATGCTCGTTACCGCGCAGTACGCGCCGATACTGATATTTTCAACGGTGTTTTCGTGCTTTACCACGTTCATGGGTTCGATCTATTTAGCTTCGAACAGGACGGGACGCTCGCTTTTCACGAGCGTTGTCGCGGGCGTGGTGAACGTTTCGCTGAACATTTTTCTGATACCCCGGATAGGGCTTTTCGGTCCTCCGATAACGACTGTCATTTCGTTCCTTGTGGTATTTATCATAAGATCTTTCGATTCGCGGCAGATCGTTCCTTTTAAAATAGGCGTGGGAAGGCTGATATGCAATAATATCCTGCTCGCTATAATGACTGTCGTATGCGTTATGATGAACAGGATAAAGTCGCTTGAAAAGCCGGCGGTCATCATATTGCCGGGTATGTTCCTGCTTATCACGGCAATGAATATCGCTCCCTTGTGGAACGCGCTCACCAAGCTGGCTCCGGTAAAGATACGGCGGGTAATACTGCGGCTGGGTCCCGTGAAGGTCGGATTGCTGTGCGTGGCTGCCGCCGCATTTGCGGTTGTATGCTTCCTTGAGCATTTCGTGCTGGCTGTAAGCTGTCTTATTGCTTTTGCGGGGCTTATGGCAATAGGCATCACGACGGAATGGCGGCTGGTAAGGCTCGGCAGTATGTTGGGGCTTTTCTTTACCGTATGGGCTGCATGGGGAATGAGGTCGGCTTTTCTGGCGCTGCTCGTCCTTTCGGCTTTTGAGTATTTAAGAGAGCCTGACGACGCGGTTACGATTTTCGGCGCTGTCTGCCTTGCGGGAACGATAGGCGCGATATACGGCATAGTGGCGGGTATTTTCACCGCTGATATGATATTGCTGGTGACGTTTATCACGGGTCTGGAGTCTCTCACGATATGGCTTTACAATATTTTGGCTCCCGAAAGCGAAAAGCAGTTATACGCGAAAGAGACTGCGTCCGCGAAAGAAGAACCAGAAGACGAACCGGAAGACGAACCAAAAGATGAAACAAAATATGAACCAAAATATGAAAAGGAGATAATCAAAATGGCAGAATTGACCTTTGAGATCACTAAGAATATCGGCGTGCTTTCGACAAGCGCAAGGGGCTGGACGAAGGAGCTTAACCTCGTCAGCTGGAACGAGCGCGAGCCGAAGTACGATATTCGCGAATGGAATCCCGATCATTCCCGCATGGGCAAGGGCGTGACCCTCACCGATGAAGAGGTCGAAACGCTCAGAAAGCTCCTTAACGGCGAGGAGATAGAGGACGATATAAACGAGGACGAGATACTTTAAGCCCTGCTGCGGAGGTGGATTTTTTATGAAAACTGCTGTTAAGATATTTGCCGCTATCGGCGTGATCACCGCCATTTTCGGTATAGCGGCGGTGGTTATACACCTTTTTTGCAAGGAAAACAAGAAATATTATTCCGTAGCGAAAACGTCTATTGAGGTGTAAAATTGGCGGCACAGTGTGATTCCTGCGCGTATTACGCTTACGACGAGGAATTTGAGGAATACTGCTGCACGGTCGATCTTGATGAGGACGAATATATGCGCCTGACATACGACCCAAAGAGCAGCTGTCCGTATTACAGGAACGGCGATGAATACGGGGTGGTCAGGAAACAGAACTGAAACGCGGATCATCCTGCACGGAGCCGCAATTAATATAAGTATAAGAGGTATTAGGAGGAAACTATGGGACTGTTTGGTAAGAAGAAGGCGGAGGAGCCGGAAAAGGAAAATCTTAATGAGCAAAACCTCGACGATGATAACAGCGTGGAGACTATCGACTTTGATAATGCTCAGAACGACGCTGCTATCGAGATCGATGAGATCGACGATGACGCTCCCGTGATAGACTTTGACGACGAAAATGCAGGCTGGACAGAGAGCGAGCTGGCGGAGGATTTCGGCGAGATCGGCGGCTTTGAAGAGGACGAGGTAAAGGTAGAAGCTGATCTGAGCGCTGCCGAAAATGAGGACGAAAACGCCGACAGCAAGGTAGTGTCAAGCCCCGAGGACAAGTTCAAGGAAAGAGCGGCGCTTATCAGCCGTTCGCTCAGAATGATGTTCCCGCAGCAGATGCTTATCGGCTTCTATTACGCGGAGCTTCAGGCTGACGGCTATATCGACGATTTCTGCTGCTACGCCACCAACGGAGAGCTGCTTGAAAAGGACGAGATCCCCGAGCGCACGGGCATGAACGACGCTGAAATGATCGCCCGCGAGGAAAGACTGGAGCAGGCATTCTTCCTGTTCAGACGCGCCGCCGTGGAATTTACCGGCAAGCCCTGCAACGGCGTTACGGTAATACTTATGAGCAACGGTCAGGCGAAGATCGACATAGTTTCTCAGGAGCTTGTAGAGGGCGAGGAGGATCAGCGCTATGAGGCGTTCCGCCGCAAGGTCGAAGCGGCAGACCCGCGTTTTCAGCCGCCTCAGATGAGCGAAAAAACTCTTGCCGCTATCCGCGAAAAGACTCACGGTATCTACGCGGCAATGGGACAGAGCTTCTATAACTTTATCCCCGGCAACGAGTTCAAGGTAGCTTATTTCTACTCGGAGTTCGGCGAGCATGGCGTATTCTATTACTACCGCTGTTTCCTGAACGACGGCACGATGCTCGAAAAGGAGAATATCTTCGAGCATTACGGCATTGACCTTTCGCAGGCGGAGGAGCGCAGGAACGAGATAATCACTCATGCCATTTCCTTCCGCGACGCATTCGTAAGCGAGGGCGTGAAGCCGTTTACTGCGATAAGCCTTACGATAACCGGCGACGGCAAGTTTACCACGAATCTTAACTACGGTCCCACAGACGAAGCGGGCGAGGAGGAAAGACTTAATATCTGGAAAGCCAATAACAACGGCGAAGGTTTCCCGCCTGTTGAAAGACCCGCAGTCAGCAATGGTGAAAAGAAAATATCGGAGGTTGACCCCGCTCTTCAGGAGCAGGTGAACTCCATATATATGGAGCTTGGCACGGAGTTTTTCAGCTTCCTGCCCGAAGTAGAGTTCCACCGCTCTTATTTCCTCTGCGAATTTGGCGAGGACGGCGTGTTCACTTATCAGCGCATGGTACTTAACGACGGCTCGACCGTTGAGGGCGACGACATGTTCGAAAAATACGACATGGACGTTACCGAAGCGGAGAACAACCGTTCCAAGATCATCGAGCTTATCGACAATATCCGTGAAATGATCGCAAATGAAGGGGAAAAGACATTTACTTCCATGACCCTTGCTATCAGCGACAAGGGCGAGTTCCGCTCGTATATGGGCTTTGACCCTGCGGACGCGGAAACTCGCGACGAGCGCCTTGAAGCATGGAAGGCTCAGTTTAACGGTGGTGAAGCTATCGGATGATAAGCTATCTGACTACCGTGGCTATCGGCGGTTACGACAAGCGTGAAACTATGGACGCGCTCGATTCGCTTAATTCACGCATTTGTCTGCTTTATGAAGAAATTGAGAAAAAAAGGAAAGGCAGGGTGTTCGACGTACCGATGTGGAGTCCGGTGAAGATGCCCCAGAGAGCCGTCAGCGACGGATTCGACGAAAGGGATACCGACGCTCTGATAAAAGAACTGCGGAGCCTTGCGGTCGAGCTTGAGAATGAGTTGCTTAAATAAATAATCTTCCCCGCAAGGGGATTTATGCACGGCGACCGGGTTACGGTCGCCGTTTTTTGAAAATATAAGTAAACGATTACAGTTAGCTTGTTTTAACTGTTTTAATTTTATCTTATTAAAGTTATTGAAAAATTCACAATTTTCTGATATACTGTCAATTAAGCTGGTAGGCGGGGATAACCCCGGGCTTCGGCTCGTTCGCACATACATATGAATGATTAAAAGGAAGGATCTGATCGCCTAAATGTCAAGAGCAATCGGTTCGCGCTATACTGTGGAAAGCTCTCCTCAGATAAGCGGATACCATGACGCGGTAAAGGACGTGATCGCCAGCGACGAGGTGCTGAAGCTAAAGGATTTCACACATCACCACTGCATGACGCGCTTTCAGCATTGTCTGAACGTTTCGTATTACAGCTATCTTACCTGCCGCAGACTGGGGCTTAACGCAGAGCAGGCAGCGAGGGCGGGGCTGCTTCACGATCTGTATGAGGATTGTCCCAAATGCACCAGAAAACACCTTGTAGACCACCCGGAGAAAGCGCTGGAAAACGCGCTGGAGAGCTTTAAGCTCACGAAGGTGGAGCAGGATATTATTGTCAAGCATATGTGGCCTATCCGTAAGGGTCTGCCGAAATATCCTGAATCTGTGGTCGTAATGCTGACGGACAAGTACATAGCTCTTATAGAGTTCTGCATTTACCTGAAACAATCGGCACGCAGTTTAAGAGCAAAGCGAGCGGCAAGCAGAGCATGAGCCGCGAACCAAGAAGGAACAGCCTCCCCGGCATCACGTCGGGGAGGTTTTTAATTATATACTATAAATTAGCAATACCGTCGATTTGCACAAATTCAGAATATTACAAGGCTTGTAGGGCGGGAGCTTGCCCCCCACCGTCCTTATGGTAAGGCTATAATTATTTATGCAATTTGACAAAAAGTACTCATTCATATACAAAAAAATAAGTCTGCATACCACAAGATATGCAGACTTTGATAGTTTACTGAAAATGTAAATTTCCTCTCTCAGATCAATAGTAGGAAGGAGGGCTGGGCCACAGACGAACGCGGGGACCGTTAGCACCCTTGCCGTAGGAATCGCCTGCCCAAACTTCGACCTGACCCTTATCCTTGCCCTTAGGACCGGCATCGTAGCCGACTATCCACTTATCGGTATAGCTGTAAGTGTTGGAA
Organism: uncultured Ruminococcus sp.; assembly: GCA_902776945.1. Classification (GTDB taxonomy): domain Bacteria; phylum Bacillota; class Clostridia; order Oscillospirales; family Ruminococcaceae; genus YE71. The sequence continues at coordinate 17,365 of CACYSH010000054.1, read as the reverse complement.
GAACATCTCTCAACACCTTTTTTGTTGCTGTTGGAATAGTCCTTGTCGTGATTGCAGTCCTCTGCGGGGTGCTTATAACCGGTGCTTCTCATGGGGATATAAGTATTTCTAACACCGTCGCCGCCGATGATCTCGTCAAGACGGCTGTTGAGCTTTTTGGTAACTTCGGTACTTGCACTGTTATTCAGATCAACAAATTCCCAACCTTTACCGCTCTGCTTGAGGGGGTTATCCTTATCCTTACCGTTTTCGTTATGGTCGCTTTTGTGGCAGGATTTTGAACCGTCGGCTCTTGCAACGTTTCTGAAAACGTAGGATTTTCCTTCGATAGTGACTTTCCATGTCATACTTTTAGCCTGATAGAAGGTAGCCTGAAAATCAGGATATTCTACCATAAGATTAACGATCGTGGTGCCGATCAGTCGTGCAGTGACCTTATCCGCCGCACGCTCCGCCTTGTGAACGTAATTCAGTATACTGGGAATGATTATCGCGGCTAACACACCGATTATACTGATAACAGTGATCATTTCGACAAGGGTAAAACCCTTACAATTTTTCTTCTCTTTTAACATGGTAATTCCCCTCTTTCATAATACTTTTTTTCCTTATTACTTTATCCATTCGTGAGCCGCCCCGTGCGGCACCGCCTATCAAGCTCTTTACTATACTATAATTATACAACAATTATCTCAATTTGTCAACTATGCAAAATCTTCTCAAACGTTTGAAAAGAAAATTCGGACATTTGCACAAATTATATACGGGGTTTATTGGTAGGCTGTACAATTATTTCATTCTTTTAATAATTTAGGCTTTCACTAACAAAAACCTGTCTCCCAAAGCGCCGAAAAGCCGCAAAAAGCACGGTATTACGCGATATTTAAGCTGTGTGAGCAATGTGTAACGGGTACAAATTGCCTTAATGATCGGCAATTTGCTCAATGCTCAGGGCGGGTGCGTCAGGGCTGCCGAAAGGTCGTATTTATTGGAAAAATCAGCATTCCGGAGGTTATATATCGTTTAAGCTGTACAAAATATACATTGACTTGCCGCCGGGACTGTGGTATAATTACAGTGATAACACCCGAAAGGATCTGATACTATGCCGCAGAAGATAATTTACGCCGACAACGCCGCAACCACCGCCGTCAGCAGGTCGGTGCTTGAAGCCATGCTGCCTTTTTTCACGGAGGATTTCGGCAACGCATCGGCGATGTACAAGACGGGGCGAAACGCCGCCCGCGCCGTGCTTAAAGCCCGCGAAAGCGCCGCAGCAGCTCTTGGCGGGAATGCCGAGCCGCGTGAGATTTTTTTCACATCGGGAGGCACCGAATCGGACAACTGGGCTGTAAAAGGCGCGGCAATGCTCGGCGCGGCGGTACGAACTGCGTTCGTACAAAAGCGGCATATCGTCACTACCGCCGTTGAACATCACGCCGTGCTGAAAAGCTGCGCCGCGCTTGAAAAACAGGGCTTTTCGGTGACGTATCTGCCGCCCGACGAGTTCGGCAGAGTTACGGCGGAGCAGGTCGCGGCGGCGATAACCCCGCAGACCTGTCTTGTCTCGGTGATGACCGCAAACAACGAGGTCGGAACGATAATGCCAGTTGCGGAGATAGGCGCGGTCTGCCGCGAGAGGGGAGTGCTTTTCCACACCGACGCGGTGCAGGCTGTCGGGCAGATACCCGTTGACGTAAATAAAATGAATATCGACCTGCTTTCGCTTTCGGGGCATAAGCTCCACGCGCCGAAGGGGATCGGTGCGCTGTACGTCCGCAAGGGAATAGAGCTGCCGCCTTTCATGGACGGCGGAGCGCAGGAGCGCGGCAGGCGAGCCGGAACGGAGAACGTCCCCGCGATAGTGGGTCTCGGTCAGGCGCTTACCGACGCAGTTACAGATCTATCCGAACGTGCGGAAAGGCTTTCGGCGCTGCGTGACGAGCTTATTTGCGGTTTGCTGGCTATCCCCGAAACGCGGCTTAACGGACACCCGACGGAGCGTCTGCCGGGAAATGTGAATATCTCGGTGCGCGGTATCGAGGGCGAAAGCCTGCTGCTGATGCTCGATATGAAGGGGATATGCGCTTCGAGCGGGTCGGCGTGTGCGTCGGGGTCGGGGGAGCCGTCGCACGTTCTGCTGGCGTGCGGTCTGCCGCGTGAGCTGGCGCAGAGCAGTCTGCGGCTGACAATAGGCGGCGACACCTCCGCAGAGGACATCACCGCCATAATTACAGCTGTTACTGAATCTGTTGAAAAATTACGCTCGTTATCGCCGTACTGGCAGCGCCTTTCTCATTGACCGAGCTTTTCAAGCGCCAGTTCGAGCAGATAGTCCCTGTCCTCGTCAAAAATGGCATGGATTGCCGCGTCATCGAAAGGCACCTTGATGTCGATGTCATCGGTACTGCGCCTGTCCGTTCCCGCGTCGATGAAAATGCTGCCGTCGCGGTCGAGCATCACAGCGCTTGAATAACTGAGAGAGCCGTTTTCAAGCTCGATGCCGTAAACGCCCTGACCCACGCCCGCAGGCTTTGTGAAGCCCATGACCGTCACGTTCTCCATACCTCGCATAACTTTAGTTATATGGTCGCCGGCAGAAGCGCACTCGTCGTTCACCAGCAGGATAATTTTACCGCTGCCGAGCAAGTTTTCTCCGTTGAATGTTATCTCCTCGCCGGGGAGATAATCGCCGTTTTCGTCGGTGGGATAACAGGCTTTATCCTTATCCCATACCGGATTTGTGCAGTAATAATGTTCGCCTTCGGGCGCGAAAAGCGATGCTATGCCCTTCACCATGTCGCCCGAGCCGCCGCTGTTGCTTCGGCAGTCGATAACGAGATTTTTCACGCCCTCGTCCATGAGCGCCGCGACCTTATCGCGTATCTCAAACTTCATTCCCGTGTGATCGTCGTTCTGCGAGGAGTTTGAGTCGTAAGCCATGAACTTTATCCGCAGGCAGGCGGTAGCGTCGTTCACCTTTGTTACCGAAAGATGCGCCGCTTCGTGACCCTTATGTATCTTTTTGGAAAAATCTTCAAAACGTTCGGAATAATTATCGCTTAATTGGGGCAAAGTGACAGTCTGTTCGCTGCCGTCGTCGGCGATGAATCGCAGCTCGGCAGTTTCCCCGCCCGTGCCTGCGGCGAGCATACCTTTATAAAAGTCCTCGTTTTCACGGTCGAAGAACGGGCGGCAGTCGTATATTTCGGAGTGCTTGTCGGCTTCGTCGGGGGATTCGCCGTTCCAGCTTATCACCCGCGTTCCGTTGCGGATTCCGAGACTTTTCAGCGAATCGTCAACACAGAGCGCCGCGTAGCCGCCGTCGGAGGTGTGCATTATCACAAGTCCGTAATCATTGCCGTAATAGCGGTGCTTTACCTCGTCGGAAAATTCCTCGCCGCCCTTGTTGGGGGCGTAGCCCACATGACCGTCGTACATCTCCGCGCAGAAGCGTTTCCACAGCAGCAGATTGTAGTATTTGTCGCGGGTCTTTGTCACCTCTGCGAATTGCGGGCGGTATTTCTTGTAAAGCTCGTTCCAGTCGATCTGCTTGTGTTTGGTGAGAGCGTAGTGCTTGCTTATCGAGGCGTAGGCTTTTTCGAAATCGCCGAGATAGTCCGGTCGGTTGCGGTAATCGCCGTCAAGCAGGCAGACGGGCAGCGATATTGCAATAACCGCCGCGCATATTACGGAGCTTATCCGCCTTAACTTTTTCTCATCGCGGAAAAACCCGAAAGCCAGCCCCGCCGAACCGATATACGCCCCCGCCATGCACGGTTCGGTTCCCGCCATTAATGTGATCATAAGGCAGACAACCGCCGGAACAAGATATAACAGCCGGAATTTTGCACTCAGCACCTTTTCGGCATATCCCGCGAACAGCCAGAGCAGCAGGCAGAACAAAAGTTCCGCGCCGATAAGCGCCAAATCGTAGTTATTCATAGTCCCGCCTCCTTATTCAATGTCGTCGCGGTGGAAAAAGCTGTAACCGAGAAAAAGGTACAGCGCCCCCGCCGCCAAAGATACTATTACCATAAGCGCCGCCGTTTTGCTGTCAACATACGGCTCGTAAACGTGGTACTCGGGCGTGTTCAGTCCGTAGGTGTACCATTCGTCAAAGTGGCAGACATTTTTAAACGAGCTGAACCCCGTGAGCATAGCGCTCTTTATGCTGCCGCCCTCCGAAACAGATATTCCGCCGAGCAGCATCATGATAGCATAGCACACGCCGAATACCGCGATAGGCTTTTTTACTATGTATGAAACGAAAACAAAAAAGCAGCTCAAACGGATAAATAACGGTATCATCAGCAGTACCCGCTGAACCAGCGCCGAATCCGTCAGCGAGCTGCCGTGCGGGTAGAGCATTAATGAGGTAACTATCATTAAAACTATCATCAGGATCGACACAATGCAGGAAAGAATTACCGATATGACAGCCCGCGCCGCGTAGGACTGCGAACGCAGCCTTCCCGACATCAGCTCGTAGTTTGAGGTCTTGTCGTTAAAGTCGTCGGCGCTATAATGCCGATAGCGCCCGTGAAAATCGAAAGCCCGATCATAGCGAGTATCAAAACGCGCAGATTGCGGTTGCGGACAAGCTGATAAATTTGAGATCTTATAATATTTTTCATGTCCGTCACCTCATTTCAGATCTTTATTTTTGAAAATTTTCAGCCCGAGAACGAGCAGCAGCACCGTCATAACGATGTTTATTCCCACGCAGATAACGCATTCCGACGCGGAAAGCGTGTTTTTTACCACCTGAATGTCCTCCGCATTGACGTAATCAAAGCCGATGTTGTTCACATCGAGCAGCACGTTCACGGCGGGCACCGAAAACAGCGAGCGCACATAAACGGGTACCTTTACGATCTCCAAAAATACAAATTCGACGAGCAGCTCGGTCTCTGAAAGGATATATCCGATAGCGAATACCGCTCGGAAATCGCCGAGCATGAACGTCATTGCTGTGTAGAGCGCCGTTATCCTCACGAACGGGAATAGCAGAAGCGCCATTCGCTGTGCAAATTGCCCCACGCTGATGATATTGCCCCAGCCCTTTATAATTCCTGTGACGATCATCGGTATGATAACCACCGCGTACATGACGCTCACGCCCCAGCAAAGCGAAACGATAAATCTTGAAAAATAGACCCTTGAGCGCTTTGCTCCGTCGAGTATCTCGAAATTCATCGTTTTGTCGAGCATATCTGATCCGCTTATCATACCCGTAAACGTCAGGATGATAAGACTGCTGATGATCGCAAACCCGCCTGCCGACATCAAAAAGAAATGCCCTGCGTCTGCGTTGCTGCTGCCTTCGTCAGACATGGAAAGCAGCGCGGTCATGCTGAAGATCAATAATCCGACCATGATCGCTATGTACGACGCGATGTCACGACGCGTTCTGTACTGCTGTGCCTTTATCAGATTTATCATTTTTGTCACCTTCCTCACTTTCCTCGCCGACCATATTCATGTAATACTGTTCGAGGTCTGCGTCTTTAAGATGCAGCTCGACAGGAGTTATGTCGTTTTCGTAAAGCGTGCGCGAGATAAGCCGCAGCTCGTCGATACGCTCGTAAACGCGCACCGAGCCGTCCTTTTCTACCTCTATATCCTCGATGCCGAGCGTGTTTTTCAGCACGGCGGGAACAAGGCTGTCCTTGTCGGTGCGGATATGGTAATACTCGTGGCACTGGCGTTTGAGCTGTTCGGCGGAAAGGCTTTCGATAAGCTCGCCGTGCCGTATAAACAGATAGTCCGAGCAGAGCAGCGAAAGCTCCGAGAGGATATGCGAGGAAATGACTATCGTTATATGTTCCTCACGGTTGAGCTTTAAGAGCATTTCGCGTATCTCCACGATGCCTTCGGGGTCGAGACCGTTCACAGGCTCGTCAAGCACCATAAGTTCGGGCTTGGTGAGCAGCGCCCCCGCGATGCCGAGCCGCTGTTTCATGCCGAGCGAGAAGTTTTTAACGTGTTTCTTGCCCGTATCGGCAAGCCCGACCAGTTCAAGCACCTCATCTATTCGGCTTTTGTCGGGCAGACCCTTTTGCAGGCGCAGCTTCTCGAGGTTTTCGCGTGCGGTCATGCTTTGTTTGGCATAGGGAACTTCTATCATGAAGCTCATGCGGCTGCGCGAGTGGGCAAGCCCTTTTTCGCTTGTCTCGCCGAAAAGCTCTATGCTGCCCGCCGTCGGTATGATCAGACCGCCGAGAGCTTTCATAATGGTTGTTTTGCCTGCGCCGTTGGGCCCTACAAGCCCGCAGATCATGCCTTCCTTGACGGTGAAGGAAACGTCTTTCAGAACCTTGCTTTTTTTGAACTGTTTGCAAAGTCCCTGTACATTGATAAGTATTTCATTCATAATTATTCCTCCCTTGAATCATTTGGGGTTCTTTTCCCTGATCTAATCATAAATCATAAGCATAAAGAATTTCTTAAATGTTTTTAATGTTTACGATTTATTTACAATTATAAAAATCAGCGGAGCAAACCGAAGTCTGCCCCGCTGTGATTATTTACCGACCCTTATGCCGCGCAGAAAGCCGATTTTTTCGGCACATCAGCCGCCGCAGCAGTTGTTGCCGCAGCCGCAGCCGCTATTGCCGCAGCCCATTCCGTTGCCGCAGCCGCAGCAAACGATAAGCACGAGAATGATGATCCACCAGTTGCAGTTGTTATTCATAGTGAAAAGCTCCTTGATCTGTATTTGAACCGCCCTTTGTGTTCGGCTCATATTACAAAGTATGCGGCGGAGAAAAATGTGTTACAAAAAATCATGACGCGGCGGAATTTCTCTGTGAATTTCTTACCCGTGCGGAAATTCTGACCGTCGGGCTTTTATTTGCGAAATATCGCCTGTCTGATACTATTTCACGCAGAAAATTACAGCTATTTTGCCAAATCTCGAACGTTTTCGGTTGTAGGAGTTTTACAAAAATTTTGTTAAAAGAAAAAATAATATGCAGAGTGCTTGCACTGTTTGGCTAAGTATGGTATAATTTTAAATGTCAGATGAACTGCCGAATGTAAAACGGCAGCGCGGCAGGATTCTTACATAATTTAATTTTATTCAAGGAGGATTTTAAAATGAAAAACAACATCGTTAAGCGTACTCTTTCGGGTATGACCGCTGTTCTTTGCGTGGCTGGCAACGCCGCCGCGACCGCTCCCGTGTTTGGCGGGTTCTTTGGCGCTAACCCTGTCGTGGCAAGCGCGGCTGATGACGGGGAACAGACCGGCATTGTTTATCGCAGGGCTTCGTTCAATGAGGAAACAGGCACGGCAGAGTTCGAAAACGCCGTTTCTGATGAAAATTATACAGTCGTTAATGGTACTGCCACAGCATGGACTGACGGTGTTTATGTTGTTACGGAAGATGTGACGATCTCCGATGCTGTTACTGTTTCCGGAAATGTTTCTCTTATCCTTTGCGACGGCGCGACCCTTAACGCGAACAAGGGCATTAGAGTTGCCGACAACGGAAGCCTCAGCATTTACGCTCAGGAAGACAACGCCGGCAAGCTCATTGCGAAGGGCGAGAATATTGATTATGATCCTAATATTCCTGCGAAGGCTGCCATCAGCGGCAACGTTGCCATTTACGGCGGCGTGATCGAAGCCGTCGGCGGAACTACCAGTACGGCTTACGGCAACAGCAAATGGAAGCAGGGTAATTCCGGTCAAATCGGCGGATCGGCTATCGAAGGCGATATTGCCATATACGGCGGCAATATTACCGCGACAGGCGGTGTCGGAGGAAACGGCGGTACCGCAAGTTCCACTATCGGCAACGGCGGCAGAGGCGGAAAAGGCGGTGCGGCTCTTTCGGGTAATATAAACATATACGGCGGCACATTCACTCTTGCAGGCGGCGCGGGCGGCAAAGGCGGCTCGGCTAACAACCCCGGTGCTGAGGGCGGGATCGGTACCGAAATATCCGGAACAGATGTCATCGTATACAACGGTATGTTCAACTTCGAGGTAGACAAGGCTTTGGTTCCCAATGGCTATTCTGTTGCAAGGTTCGGCAACCGGTACGGCGTTTTTAAGATGCTGCATGAAGAAGCGAAAGAGCCTACCTGCACCGAGAACGGCAACATCGAATATTGGTTCAGTATGCTTGACCTTAAATATTACAGCGATGAGGATGCCACTCAGGAAATAAGCCTTGACGACGTTATACTTCCTCTTCTTACCCACGATTTGGGCGAACCCGAATGGGATTGGAGCGACGATTATACGTCCGCTGCCGTCTACGTTTCCTGCAACAGATGCGGCGAGGAATTTTACGAACCGACCAGAAACATAACCGTTGAAAGAATAGAACCGACCTACGATGAGGAAGGCAAGATCACCTACACCGCGACCGCTGTTGTTGATCTCAAGACCTTCACCGATACCAAGACCGTTATTCTTGATAAGCTCGAAAGAGTCGTTCATTTTGACGCGGTTGCACCTACCTGCACTACGGCAGGAAACGTTGAATACTGGATCGACAGGGAACACAACAAGATCTATCTTGACGAGGATCTGACGCAGGAAGCAACTTCTCTCCTCGATCTGGCTAATCTGGCTATTCCCTCGCTCGGTCACGAGCTTGGCGAGCCTGAGTGGACATGGGCTGATGATAATTCTTCCGCGCACGTTACCGTTACCTGCACAAGATGCGGCGAAAAGGTCGTTGACGCTGACGCAAAGATCACTGTCAAGAGAGTTGAACCGACCACCGAAAAGTTCGGCACCGTTACCTACATTGCATCGGTATTTAAGGACGGTGAAAACTACATTGACTCTAAGGTAGAAGTTCTTGACAAGCTCAAAGTTGCTACTCTTCCCGAAGTATCCTTCGAAAAGGGCGACAACTCCGTTAAGCTGACATGGACTGCTGTTGATAACGCTGAAAAGTACGCTATCTGCGGATTTGTAAACAACACCTGGAAGATACTCGATCAGGGCTATAAGAACTATTATGTTCTGAACGGTCTCAAAACAGGTACCAATTACAAGGTAGCCGTTATCCCGATGTTCGACGGCGAGTGGAAAATGGACTTCTCGAAGGCTATCACCGTAACTCCTAATGCCTCTAAGGTTCCTGCTGTTTCGTTCGAAAAGGGCGACAATTCCGTTAAGCTGACCTGGAATAAGGTTGAAGGCGCGGAGAAGTACGCTATCTGCGGCTACACAGACGGCAAGTGGAAAATGCTCGGCGAAGGTTTCTCGACCTCTTACGTTCTGAACGGTCTCAAAACAGGTACCAATTACAAGGTAGCCGTTATCGTGAAGCAGAACGGCAAGTGGGTAAGCGATTATTCGAACGCTATCACCGTTACTCCGAATGGTACTAAGGTTCCCAAAATCTCGTTCGAACAGGGCAATAACTCTGTTAAGCTGAAATGGACTGCGGTTGAAGGCGCTGAAAAGTACGCAGTTGCCGGCTATGTAAAGGGCAAGTGGACTGAACTGGCTGAGGGCACCAAGAACTACTATGTTCTGGACAACCTTAAGGCAGGCACCGAGTACAAGGTAGCAGTTATCGCTAAGATCAACGGCAAGTGGAACAACGACTTCTCGAACGCTATCGTTGTTACTCCGAAGGAAACAAATGTTCCTGCATATCCCGTAGTAAAAAGTCAGGTTTATCAGGATCAGTTCAGACTCCAGTGGACTGCCGTTAAAGGCGCTGAGAAGTACGCTCTCGCTGTAAAGGTTGACGGCAATTGGGTAACTAAGACGCAGTTCGACGCGAACGTTACCACCTACACTTCTCCTGCGATGGCTAAGGGCAACTATACGCTTGCAATCGTTGCGAAGGTAAACGGCAATTGGGAGCTTGCCGATGTTGACAAGAGAGCTATCACGGTTTCCATTTCATAATTAATTTGCATTCTACTTAAATTTCATCTGACAGCAAGGCGGCAGAGGGCAATAGTCCTTTGCCGTCTTGTGTTTTGCACATCAAAAAAGGCGCACTGTAAAATACAAGTGCGCCTTTGCGGTCAATTAAAGAAGAGCCTTGATCTTCTTTTTGGTTGTCGGAAGGTCTTTCTTGGAGAGCTTTCTGGCTGCTAACATCTGAACAGCAAGAGCGTCCTCAACTGTTATACCGTCAGAATCAACACAGTCGGCATTTTTCAGCCCTTCTTTGGTGATATTGTACTTCTTGGGATTTTTAAGATACTGTCTGATAAGAACCGCGTCAGCAATATTTACCACGCCGTCGCAGTTCGCGTCGCCGTATTTCAAAACCGATTCGGTGGCGGCTGTTGCAGATTCGGGCTTTGTACCGTCAGGCTCGATACCGCCCACAAGTTTGTCGCCGCTGTATACGCAGATATTGTCGGTCTTTACTTCCGTTCCGGTAGCAAAGAAAGCGTTGTCTTCCTTGTATATTTTAAGACCCTGATAGCTCCAGTCGTCGTCGGGTTTCCAGCTGTCGCCGTAGTAAAGTCCGACAGTAAACTGATACTTCTTTCCCGAGTTGGCGATATTGTAATCATCCCACTTTATCTCGGCATAGTAAACGTCTTTCATTTTGTCGTACTTGTACGGACCGCTGATAGTTCCGTTGGCGGGAGCAGCCTCTGCAGAAGCCTGGTCGTAAAGCTCGTTTACTTTGACATTGTTCGGGTCGTTCATGCCCTTCGTGCTGAAATAGTAGCGGACAGAAAGGTCTTCCAGCTTCTTCGTCGAAGCAGTCATAACATAAAGGGAAACCTTGGTAACACCGCAGCCGTTGGCGTTGAGGTCGTCGATACCGCAGGCAGTTACCCAGCAGCCGTCGCCCGCATCGCCGCCTGCCGAACCGCTAAAGGTAGGCTTGGGCGGGAAATCCTTTGTGGGAGCCATGTCGGGAGTTCCGTAATACTTGTAAAGACCCGCGTTCGCGCCTACGAAAGCGGCGTTATAGTCGATAGTTACTTCGTTGTATGTCCAGTCCTTTGTGATGTCGTTGTGAGCGTCCACGTTGTCGGGACCGCCTGCGAGAGCGCCGAAAAGCACATATCTCTGCGGGTCGGGGTCTTCGCACTTGGTGAGACCCGAGCTTGCTCTGTGGTGAGGATACTTTACGGAATTTTCATTGAATCCCACGATGAAGCATCTTTTGCCGTGAAGTTCGTCCTCACTCCAGGGCAGAGGTTCGCCGTTCTTTTCGGCTTCCTTGTTGGCTTCTACGCGCTCAAGGTAGGTAATGTCGTTATTGCCCATGATGTATTCCATCTGGCTCTTTGCCCAGTCGCTGTACTTGTTGGGCTTGTCGCCGTTGTACTTGGTATAAACGAGAGCCATGAGCTGCGCGGCGGTGTTGTAGCGGCAGCTGCCCCATGTATCGAGCCACCAGTAGCCCTGCGGAGTTACCTTGCCTACGCCGCCTGTCATATAGGTGTTGATAGCCTTTTCAACAGACTCCCAGCAGTTCATCTGTTCGTAAGAGCTTTTGTTTGCGGCTTCCTTGAACTCGTCTATGAAATTCGGGTAAACGTATTCGCCTTTGGTATACGGCTTGTCGCGGCAGATCTCGCCGAGTACGCACTGCACGCCGCCCCATACGTCGTTCCAGCAGTGAACATAGCAGGGAGCCGCATAGTAATCGTAGCAGGTATAGATCTCTTCAAGATATGTATGGTCGCCGGTTATCTTGTAAAGCCACGCGGCAGCCCAGCAGTAATCGTCTTCCCATTTCTGCGACTTGTAATAGCCCTTCGGACCGTCGGCGTTGTCGGAAAGCTCCTTCGGGTGTTCCATTGCGAACTTGAAAAGCGCCTTGGCATATTTAAGGCTCTTTGCGGCGTATGCCTTGTCGGTGTCCTTGAAGTTCAGGTAGTTGATAGCAAGCGACGCGGCGGCGGAAGCAACGTAATCCGTCTGCGGCTTGTCGGGGGTGAGGAAGAAAGCGGCTCTGCCCATTTCGTCCATTTCGGGAGAGTTCCAGTACTTGTGATCTATGTCGCCGTCGCCCACCTGATAGCAATGGAGAACTACATCGCCGTTTTTATCAAGGAAGGTACACTTCATAAGGTAGTCGTTAAAGTGGCGGAGAATAGTCTCGATATGCTCCTGCTCGCCTATCTTCACATAAGAATCGCGAAATTCATAATAACCCCAGCCGACAGTAGAAGCGGAGTAGTTTTCGGGCATACCAAATTCAACATGGTCGCCCGCGTCGTGGAAACCGCCCGCTACGTCAACACAGCCGTCGCCGTCGGGGTCAAGCAGATCTTTGTATTTTGCTATCTGCGATTCCGTGAGGTTTACGCCCGTCCAGTCCTCGATAGGGTGAAGCGGCACTTTTGCGTCGTAGGTGTGGCAGTTTCCTCTCCATTCAAATCGGTTGTTTCCTTCAACGTCGTCTCCGCACATATTAGCGTCGTAGAAATACATAGAATACTGCAAACCTCTTGCAAAGTCGTATTCTACGCCAGAAGAATTGGCGATAGCGTCCTCGATCTCGTCGGCTGCATTGACTGACGGGATAAAGAACTGTGCCTGGCTCAGTGCGAAAACCGCGCCTGCGGCGGCTGAGATCAGCCTGTTTTTCAGCTTCATGTTTACTCCTCCTAAAAAAAATTTTATTCTGTAATTAACAGCAATATCCAAAGATAACTGTCACTTTTCAAACGTAAACGTTTTCAAAAGCCTGCAAAAAAATATTGCATAGATCCCGGGCGGTAAAGCGTGACCCTTCTTTGTCTGCCGTGAGAAATCGCGGTATATGGGGTGATGCAAGGGGAGAAGCCTCCCCCTGCCCCATATTTGCCGCGCTGCTTTTTTTCTGCGCGTTTTGATAAAAGAATCGGTTTTCTTTATAATATTGCTGTTACATATCAGACCTTGAATGATTTGATAGTACCTGTTACGAACTTCTGTATCTCGTCCGCATCCTGCGCGGTAAGACCGTCGCCCTTGTTTTTAACATCGGCGTTGACCAAGCCCTGAGCGGTGATCGGATACTTTTTGGGATATTTGAGATACTGCCTTACAAGCACAACGTCGAAAATATCTACCTTGCCGTCGCAGTTTGCGTCGCCGTAAACGATATTTTCCTCCGTGCTTTCCGTGATGGGATATGTTTTCAGGTCGGGCAGCTCGTCAAGGGTTATGCAGTAATCGCTTGTGTATACGTCAATAAGATTATCAACGGGATTGTTCTGCTCGCTGGTGAGATAGTTCATATACCAGGGGCAGAAATACAGCCAGCCGGCTCTTTCATTGACAAGATTTTCGATAGACGGTATAGAATCGTTCTCCGACATAGTTACCATTTTCTGCCCGTCCGTACTCTGTACAAGGCTGTAAAATGTCGAGGAGATCGCGCTTAAATTCGGCAGACCGTCCTTTGCATTGTACTTGTCGCAGCCGATTATGTCAACAACATCGTCGCCCGGGTACCATTCCGAAGCTGCCGGAGAGGTCGAGCCTGTCCATATCCAGATAAGATTGTCAAGCCCGTAAACGTTCGTCAGCTGGTCGTAAAGCAGGCGGTAGAGCTTCTTGCAAGGCTCCGCGCCTTCCGCGCCCCACCAGAACCACGCGCCTTCGGCTTCATGAAGCGGTCTCCAGAGAACGGGAACGTCTGCGTCCTTGAGCTTTTTCAGCTCGCCCGCGATAAGCTCAATATCCGCCATGAGGACTTCGTTTTCCCATGTGCCTTCTTCAAGCGCTTTCGAAATGCTGAAGGTTGTGTATTTGTCGCTTGCCGATTTCACATAGAAAGCAATGTCGCTGCCGCCCTTTTCGCTGGGAACGTTCCAGTGCCATGTCATGGTAACGATGCCGTGATATTTGTTCGTCCATTCGATAGCGCGTTCGGGAGCGTCGTCGCGCCATGTGGAAGAGGTGCAGTAGGCGAGCAGGTCGATGCCTCGTATAGCGGGCTGTTTGCCCGTCTTTTCGCGGATATACTCAAACTCCGCCTCGTTGTCCTTGATGAAAACGTCGGGGCTGTTCCACGAGTTATAGTTGTGAGAGCCGCAGTATTCCTGCTGACCCGCGATTATATGCTTTCCGTACTGGTCGCGCAGGTAGCTGTAAAGGCGCTTTGCGGAATCGGAGGCATTCGGATTTGACAGCTTTGAAGTAGGGGAGAGGTTCGCAATATGCTCGGGAGCGGGTGTGACTTTGAGGTAGTCAAAATAGGTGTAGCCCCAGTAGCCTTCAAGCTCAATGGTATTTTTACCCTTGTTCAGCAGAACGATACCGCCGGATACTTCCTTGAACGATTCGTTGTAGGGGAAGGTAAGCTCGCCCTGATTCACGCCGTTTACGTTGAGATACTGAACCTTCTTGTTTCTGTCGCTTGGCTGGCAGTAGCAGAAGGTAAGCTGATAAAGTCCTTTTTCGGGGGCTTCGACTTCCACGCTGACTTTAGTTCCCTTCTGGTCGAGGTAGGAAAAGCCTTTCCCCGAGAAGTTCGAAAGATCGGTCGCGTCGCTCCAGTCGCCGCCGCGTTTGAGACCTTCGGTGCCGTTTGAATAGATCTTTCCGCCGGAGGTGCTGCCGTCCTCAAATTCGTAGATACGGGCATTTGCGTCTGTCGGGTTATCCGAGTAGGAAACAACAGAGGGAGTGACCGACGTGCAGGCAATGACCGCCGCCACGACTGCCGATACTGCGCTGAATGTACGTTTTTTCATATCATTTCGCCCTTTCGTGATATATATTATATAAATTATGCCGAACGGATCGTCTGTGCCGCAGACGACCCGGGGGATCTGCGGACTGAAAGCTCCGTGTGTAAACCCCATACTATATAATATAGCACGTTTTCGGGAGAAATGCAATAGTTTCCACAAAAAAATTAAAAAAATTAAAAAATAAATATTACTGATTTGACCGTGGGTTTTGCGGTTCAAAATATCCTGTTGTTCACAAATTGAACAATATTTTATTTTGACATGGCAGTAATTTACGAATGATATTATTTATTTGCAATTCTCTTAGTAAAAAATGTTGAGAAATTTTCAAAAAGCTATTGACATTTATATAAATTTATGCTATAATTAAAATATCATAAAGACTTACAGACAGTAACTGGGCGAATGTAAATTCTTTATGAATATTTTACGGAAAGGGTTGACAAGGCTATGACGATGCGGTATACTTGCACAGCACAGCACAGCACAGCACAGCACAGCACAGCACAGCACAGCACAGCACAGCACAGCACAGCACAGCACAGCACAGCACAGCACAGCACAGGCTAACTGCGCTTTTTTGTCATACCCTGAAATACTGATAATAACGCACTTTTTAGCGACTACGGATTCATTGTAGCCGCTTGAAAGTGCGTTTTTATTTGAATGGTGCGAATATGGAAACGATCCTGATCGCCGAATAATATTAAGGAGGAATCACAATGAAAAACACAAGAAAATTTATGGCGGCTGTTATGGCACTCACAATGGTATCAGCACTCGCTCCGATGACAGCGTTCGCAGCGAATCACGAGGTCACTGCGGCGGACAATAAGGAAACTACTATCGAGTACGGTGTGGATGAATCGTTCTTAGTAACAATCCCGATGACTGTCACGCTCGGTAATACGGCAAACATTACGGCGGAGAATGTCAACCTGAAGAGCGGCAGAACCCTGAACGTTACGCTGTCAGAAACGAGTGAAACAGATAATACGTTCAAGCTGAGAACGACAGACAATGATGTGCTTGCGTATACAATCACGAAGGACAGCCCTAACGGTGTTGATGTGAATATTGATGAAGCTGTTCTGACGGTTCCGGATACGGATACCAGCGGCACAGCGACCCTCTCCTTCAACGCCCCCAATTCCACGCCGAAAGCCGGCGATTATAACGGGTCGGTGACTTTTACCATTAGCACTACATAATTAAGTTTCGGCAAAATGTAGTGATGAGGAGGAATAGTAATGAAAAATAAAAAAAGGTTTATAGCGGCTGTTATGGCTCTTGCAATGACCGCCGCGCTTACCCCGACGACAGCGTTTGCAGATGAACACTCGCTCACAGAGGCGGGCAGCCGTGAGACTTCTCTTAACTACCGCGTGAATGAATCGTTCTTGGTAACAATCCCGATGACTGTCACGCTCGGCGATACGGCAACAATTAAGGCGGAGAATGTCAACCTGAAAAATGGCAAGTCTCTGAATGTCACGCTGTCAGGAACGAGTGAAGCGGATAATTCGTTCAAGCTGAAAACGAAGGACAATGATGAGCTTGATTATACGGTCACGAGGGAAAGCTCGGAAGGTGAAGCCGTGAATGTCGGTGTCAATGTTCTGACGGTTCCGAATACGGAAAACGGCGGCACAGCGACTCTCTCCTTCAACGCACCCGCCTCCGATTCCACGCTGAAAGCAGGCGATTATAACGGGTCGGTGACGTTTACTATCTCGGTTAAGACTAATACTTCGGGTGTAGCAATTGATGATAAGTCTAAAACTGCACTCATTAAGGGCGAAACACTGGATCTAACCGCAACCGTTGATGATGCCGCTACCGACAAGACCATTACATGGAAATCAAGTGATGATACCGTTGCAAGCGTTGACAGTACAGGTAAAGTAACCGCTAACAAGACAGGTTCGGCAATAATTACAGTTACAGCAACCAACGGCACAGCGGACACTTCGGACGATAAGACAGACACTATCACAATCACTGTCACTAACCCTGCAAACGGAATTACTTTGAATAAGACCACGCTTGCTCTGACAAAGGGTAGCAATGAAACTCTGACAGCAACCGTTGACCCGACTGATGCGGACGGTACTGTTACATGGAGTTCCAATAATACAAGCGTTGCAACCGTTGACAGCAATGGCAAGGTGACAGCAGTTGCTAAGGGTAGTGCTACTATTACAGCGTCTATCGGCGGTAAATCTGCTGAATGTGTAGTAACCGTTACTAACCCTGCAAACGGAATCACTTTAAATAAGACCGAACTTGATCTGACAAAGGGCAGCAATGAAACTCTGATTGCAACCGTTGACCCGACTGATGCGGACGGTACTGTTTCATGGAGTTCCAGTGATGATACTGTTGCAACTGTTGACAGCAACGGCGAGGTGACGGCAATCGCTCCGGGTACTGCTACTATTACGGCAACGATAGGCGGTAAGAGTGCAACCTGTTCGATTACTGTTCCTTCGATTACTGTTCCAGTGATTTGGAGTGGAGATGTTTTAACAGGTTTTGCATCGACGATAAACTTCAATGGCATTACGCTTACTTCTTCAAGCGGCGATGCTCGTAATTACAATACTTTTTTTGATTATGGTATGAATACTTTTACAGCTCCTGAGGGAAAGAAGTTTACAAAGATTGAAATTGTCTGCACCTATTACGGCGGAGGTTGGAGCGGCGCTACATCTGAAAAG
>CACYSH010000053.1 GCA_902776945.1 uncultured Ruminococcus sp. | reverse complement strand
GCTGATTTAAATGGGGGCGCTGCCCCTGCATGAACGCTTCAGCGTTCATGCCACCCCCGCAAGGGGCGAAGCCCCTTGACCCCGGTTCCGCTTCGCGGGTTGCTGCATTGCAAGCCCCTTGACCCCCGGTTCCGCTTCGCGGGTTTTCTTGGTCTGTTGTTTTTTTATCCCTAAAATATCAATATCCCGAAAGGAGCGATCACCTTATGCCACAGAAAATGGCTCCCGACGAATACAAATATGTAAAAAAGCTCGATACGGCGCGTATCGACGAGCTTTTGCGCAGCGGCAGCATCGAAAGCTACGGCAAAGCGATCGACGAAATACTCGGCGAGGTGCGCTTCTCGGAGCTGCATTCGCTGGTGCTAAGGCTTTATGTCGTTACAGATATTTACATAGCTGCAAGGAGCTTCTCGCGGGAGCTTGAGGTCTCCGACGAGGAATTTACAAGCCTTTTCGGCTGCGCCGACGACATCGGCTCGGGTCTGACAACGGCAGAAGGCACGGTGGCTCTCATCAAGGAAATGATCGCCTTCTGCATAATGCGCCGCATAGAGCGCTCGCGTGAAAACGGTAACTGCGTCGTCCGCAACGCCCGCGGCTATATCAACGAAAATTACATGAATACCGACCTTTCGCTGACAAACGTGGCTTCGGCGGTCGGCATAAGCCCTACTTATCTCAGTGCGCTCTTCAAAAAGGAAACGGGCGGCAATCTTTCGGAATACGTCACCAAAGTTCGTATAAACAAGGCAAAAGAGCTGCTTTGCTGCACATCTAAGCTGATATACGAGATCGCCTTTGAGGTGGGCTTTCAGGATTACCGCTATTTCAGCCAGATCTTCAAGAAATGCACGGGGCAGACCCCGCGACAGTTCCAGAACGCCGCAAACGGCAGCTGCTGATGTTTGATTTTTTTCAGGGTCGTGAATAACCATTCAAACATTTTCCGTAAAATTACGGAACTATATGTCCGCGCCCCGCGTGAATATGTCAATACAAGTCATGCGGAAATTGTATTGACGGCGGCTGACGGGCGGCAGACAAATTTGTATAGTGTAAAACTAACGTTATCATTCCGCAAAGGCTAAAATATTTCACCGTCGAAAAAAATGACGGAGATGTACAAAACGGATATTATTATACAGCGCGGTACGGCGCAAAAGGAGAAATTTATGGAAATTTCGGAATTTATCAAAAGCGGCAAAGCGGTAATAGGCATCGAGTTCGGCTCGACGAGAATCAAGGCGGTGCTTGTCGGCGAGGATAATTCGCCGCTGGCTTCGGGCTTTCACGACTGGCAGAACAGCCTTGATAACGGCGTGTGGACGTATCCTCTCGACGAGGTAAAGACGGGCTTGCAGGACTGCTTCGGCGGTCTGATGAAAGACGTTAAAGACAAATTCGGCGTTGAGCTTGCCTCTGCGGCGGGATTCGGTATCTCGGCGATGATGCACGGCTATCTCGCTTTCGACGAAAACCGGAATCTGCTCGTGCCGTTCAGGACATGGCGCAACACCATGACGGGCGAGGCTGCCGAAAAGCTCACCGCCGAACTGGGCTTCAATATCCCCCAGCGCTGGAGCATCGCGCACCTGTATCAGGCTATATTGAATAACGAAAGTCACATAAGCAAGATCGCCCACATAACCACGCTGGCGGGATATGTGCATTTCCTGCTGACGGGCGAAAACGTACTTGGCGCGGGCGACGCTTCGGGAATGTTCCCGCTTGACGAAAAAGGCGGCTACGACGCGAAAATGGCGGCGCGTTTCGACGAGCTTACAAAAGGCACGGCGTTTGACAAGCCCCTGCTGACCGTCCTGCCGGGAATAGTTAAGGTCGGCGAATGCGCGGGTACTCTTACGGACGAGGGCGCGAAGCTGCTCGACCCGACGGGCGTTTTCGGCGCGGGTGTGCCGTTCTGTCCGCCCGAAGGCGACGCGCAGACGGGCATGGTCGCCACGAACAGCATTGTCCCCAAAACGGGCAACGTTTCGGCGGGTACTTCGATATTCGCTATGATAGTGCTTGAAAAGGCGCTGGCGAAAGTTCACCGCGAGATAGATATTGTCACCACCCCCGACGGCGACCCCGTTGCTATGGTTCACTGCAACAACTGCTCGACCGACCTTGACGCTTGGGTGAATATGTTCGGCGGGCTGCTGAAAGCGGCGGGCTGCGATATGCCGAAACCGAAGCTCTACGACACGCTTTACGCGCTTGCAGCTGAGGGAGAACCCGACTGCGGCGGAATTGTTTCGTACAACTACTACGCGGGCGAGGAAATAACGGGGCTGACGGCGGGCAAGCCGATGATTTTCCGCGACCCCGAAGCGAAATTCACTATACAGAATCTTATGCGCAGCCTTGTTTATTCATGCTATGCGACTTTGAAGCTCGGCATGGATATTCTTACCAAAGAAGAGAACGTCAAGCTCGAAAGGCTGTACGCGCACGGCGGACTGTTCAAAACGCCCGTGCCGAGCCAGAACATTCTTTCGGCGGCGCTCGGTGCCGATGTTACGCTGATGAAGTCGGCGGGCGAGGGCGGCGCTTGGGGTATTGCGCTTTTGGCGGCGTATATGACCCGTGTTGATAAGTCGCAGAGCCTTAAAGATTTCCTTGCTGAGAAAGTATTCAAGGGCGCTGAGGGCAGCACGGTCTCCCCTGATGAGCGTGACGCGGCGGGTGTTGCGGCGTTTATGAGCGCGTATAAGGCGGGCATTGCGGCTGAGAAGGCGGCTTGCGGGCAATAAATCAGCTTATGACCCCTCTGATATATAAAGAAACCAAAAACTGTCGTCAGGCGAAAGTCCGGCGGCAGTTTTTGGTTAGATAAAAGATAAAAGATAAAAGATATTTCAAAGTGAGGGCAAACCAAAAGTTTTAGGAAGGGTTCTCCCCTGCACGAGCTTGCTGGCATTAACATAGTTAATGCAGCCACCCCCTTCCTAAGACTTTTGGTTTGCCCTCACTTTCTGCTTTTTTGTTTTGGTGAAAATGTCTATTACATACTTGCTGATTTGTGCAATCCGCCGAAATTATCCTTCCGCACACAAAATCATCATTCACCCCTTGACAATGTATATACACATCTGATATAATGTGTATATCGAATATATACATTAATCACGGCATACACAGTCCGGACAACGTGCTGCCGTGTTCCTTGAGGAGTTTCACACATGGATATTTTGATAAGCAACGCCTCCGGCGAACCTATCTACACACAGATAACAAATCAGATAAAGAAAATGATACTCGACGGTACGCTGAAAGAGGGCGACGCGCTGCCTTCAATGCGAAACCTCGCAATGCAGCTGCGTATCAGCGTTATCACGACAAAACGCGCCTATGAAGAGCTTGAACGCGACGGCTTTATTGAGTCGTACACGGGCAAGGGCAGCTTCGTCAGGGCGCAGAACAAGGAGCTTTTCCGCGAGGAACAGCTCAAAGAGATCGAATCGCTGCTTTCGCAGGCGGCGGAGAAGGCTTCACGCTGCGGCATTTCAATTTCGGAGCTTGCCGAAATACTGGTACTCGTTTACGAAGGAGAGGGTGGAAATAATGAATGATTACGAAAACGCTGTTGAAATAAAAGATGTTACAAAAAAATACGACGGCTTTACGCTCGATAATATCAGCTTTAACGTGCCGAAGGGCAGTATAATGGGCTTTATAGGACAAAACGGCGCGGGCAAGACTACCACTATCCATGCGCTGCTGAATATCATACCGATAAACTCGGGCGAGATCAGGCTTTTGGGGCTTGACCATATCGGGGACGAGATCGAAGCCAAACAGCGCATGGGCGTGGTCTTTGACGAATGCCCCTTCCACGATCTTTTCACCGCCGACCAGCTCGCAAGAGTGTTCCGCGGGCTGTACGAAAACTGGAACTACGAGACCTTCTCGCAGTACCTCGACCGCTTTCAGCTGCCGCGAAAGAAAAAGCTCGGCAAGTTCTCGAAGGGCATGAAAATGAAATTGCAGATAGCCTGCGCCCTCTCGCACGGCGCGGAGCTGCTCGTCATGGACGAGGCGACGACAGGACTTGACCCCGTTGTGCGCAGCGAGATCCTTGACATCTTCCTTGAATTTTTGCAGGACGAGGGGCATTCTATCCTCATGTCCTCGCACATAACGAGCGACCTTGAAAAGATAGCCGACAGCGTAACGTTCATCGACAAGGGCAAAATGCTCATCACGGGCTACAAGGACGATATACTCATGAACCACGCGCTGATGAAATGCCCCAAAGCCGATTACGCCGCTATCGACAAAAACGACTTTGTTTCGGCAAGGCTTACCGATTTCGGCGCGGAGGTAATGGTGTCCGACCGCGCTTTTGCCGAGAAAAAATACAGCGGCGCGATGTTCGACCCGACGACCCTTGAAGAAATCATGGTGTACTACGTCAACCGCGCAAAAAAGGAGTGGTCGTGATGAAAGGTCAGATCGGCTCGCTTATCTACCGCGAATGGTGCATAATGAAGAAGTCGTTCATTCTGAGCGGTACGGCGGTGTTCTGCATTATGCTCATGATGACATTGTTTGCACTCAGCGCGAAATACGGCAATTTAGCCCGTCAGATCGACGGCGGCAACAAGGAGCTGAAAACTCTTTCGGATATGTTCATCTTTTCGGTAACGTTCCTTATCCCCTACTGCGCAATGGCAGCGGCGTTGGATTCGGGTATGTATATTTCCGACATAAGGGCGGGCTGGACGCGCTATTCGATCACGCTGCCCGTCAGCACGAAAACAAAGGCGCTGGCGCACACGCTGTTTCTTGCAATACGCACGGGTGCAGCGTTAGTGTTTTCGGTCATCGTCGTGGCTTCGGTAAATGCGGCAATGGGGACGGCTTTCAACTTCGGAATGCTTGCCGACATCGGGATAATATGTATTTTATCGCTATTGTTTGCCGTCATGACCGAAATTTGTCAAAGCCTGCCGAAGGACGAGATACTTTACAAAAAAAGACAGAACATCTGCGGTATGGTATTTATAGGCTTGGGATTGTTGTTAGGTCTGTATATGGCGAAGGCTTCAACTAAATATACGGAAGAATTTGCCGCCGCCAACGGCGACGAACCGGTCGAATTGATCCCGCCCGAGCTTACGGACAAATACTTCGCGTTCCGAAACGCCGCAGCGCCGTTTATACTGCCTGTTATCATACTTTTAATCATAGGTATATATTTTATCGTAAAGAAAAATCTCGACAAGCAGAAAAAGCTGTAAAAAAGGGGGGCTGACAATGCAGGGTGTTGTTTACAAGGAGCTTCGGCAGAATCGTGTATTTTTTATTCAGGGACTTCTGATGCCGCCTGCGGGCATTATCGTAACGCTGCTGATGTACGCCGCCATCAAAGATAACATTTCGGCGGGCGAATCGGACACGTTCATGATGATCTTACGATTGATTATTCAGACGGTCTCGTTCATGATGCTGTGGATGGGTTCGTCGAGCGTGTTTTCGGGCGACGAGAGCAAGAAATGGAGCGCCTTTATCGCCGCCGCGCCGAACGGCAGGGTGCGGCACATCTACGGCAAATATGTTTTCTATTTTATGACGCTCGGCGCGTTCTTTATGTCGTCGGTGTTCTGCGACAGCTTTTTTTCGTGGCTGCTTTACTGCGGCACGGGCAAAACGGATATGCTGAGTTTTACAAATCTGTATTTTCTTATGATATTTCTGCTGCTGATGATGTTCGCGTTTGAAACGCCGTTCGCTGCCCGTTTCGGAAGCAAGCTCGGAACAGGCATACGCATCGCGGTCTTGTCGGTTTTATTTCTGGCGTTTGCGGCAGGAATGCTTTTCGTTCCCGCCGCCGATAACATCGCCGACTATCTGGGCGAATATCTCACGAAGTTTTTCGAGGGCGAGCTTTCGGACGGCGTGACGTTCATCATATCGGTTTTCCCGTGTGTGGCAATGGGGGCGTATCTGCTCTCGTATAAAATTTCCGAAAGCTGCTGGCTGAAAGGGGTGGAGAACTATGACAAATAATCCCGACAGGAAAACCGAGCTTAAACGGCTGATAATTTATCTCGTTCTCGCCTTCGGCATAGCGTGGTTGCCGTGGATAATCCTGAACAGCTTGTACGGCTATGAGGAATGGTTCACAGGAGACATGGCGTTTCCGTTCGCGTGGCTGACGCTTATCTCGGGCGGCGGTCCCGCTATCGCCAACGTGCTGACAAGGCTCATCACGAAAGAGGGCTTTGACGATGAACTTCTGCGGCTGAAACTGCGCGGAAATGTGAAATATTATGTGATAGCCGTATCTGTTCCGATAGCGGCGGGTCTGCTGAGGGGGGTTGTATTAACTCTGTTATACGGCGATATAAACGGCGCGGCGGCGAATCCCGGGCTTATGGGCGCTTCGCTGATAGTGCAGTCGCTGCCGATGTCGCTTGTAATGGCGTTCAACACGTTCGGCGAGGAATACGGCTGGCGCGGGTATATGAACGGGAAGCTCGGCGCTCTGACGAACAAGCCCGTTACTATCATAGTCGGCGGCATATTGTGGGGCGTATGGCACGCGCCGCTGACGGTCAAGGGACACAATTTCGGCACGGACTACCCGGGCTTTCCGTGGCTCGGCATCGTGATGATGTGCGCATTCTGCATAATGACGGGTATCTTCCTAATGTGGCTGACGGACAAAACAGGCTCGATATATCCTGCGGCTATCGCCCACAGCGCACTCAACAACGGCAGCAACTACTCGACGCTGGCAGTCGTGCGGGGTATCGCGGAGGACACCAAGCAGACGTTATCCATGAGCATAGTGATGTTTTCGCTTATGGGGATAATTTTCGCGGTGTTCGCGGTGTTCATGATAAAGGACAGCCGCAAAATAGTTAATAGTGAAAAGTGAAAAGTGAATAGTTAAGGTATCGCCTTCGGCGATGTATTATGCGGAGGCGGCACGAGCAAAGCTCGTGCAAGCCCCGCACTAATATTTCTCACATTAGCAAACAACTTTTTGCGGAGCGAAGCGTCCGCATAAACGTCCGCGAAGCGGACACCTTAACTATTCACTATTCACTATTAACTATTAACTGAAAAATTCACTATTAACTATTAACTGAAAAATCGTTCGACTGCCGCCGCCATTTCCTCGATATGACCGTTGTTGTAGCAGTGGTTCGCGCCGGGGATAGTCACAAGCTCGGCGTTTTCGTAAAGCTCCGCCGCCTTTACGCCGTAGGAATAGGGAACGGCTTCGTCCGCGTCGCCGTGAACGATGTACACTTTGCCCTTGTAGCGCGAAATAGCGTCCTCAACGTGTATCATCTGCGCCACGCGGAGATAATCGCCGCCCAGCTCCCAGTGACTGCCGACAATGCTTTCGGGGATATGCGCGGGGTCGAACTCAGCGCCCAGAATCTCGCCCGCCCGCGCCTGCTCGGGAATCATCCACGCGGGGGAAAGCGGCAGGATAGCCGCGAAATCGTCGGGACACATTCCGCCGATAAGCATGGTGAGCATACCGCCCTGCGAATGACCGCTCATGTACAATTCCGACACAAAATCAAGGCTTTTGGCGTACTTCACCACCGCAAGCGCGTTGGTTATCCATTTGTAAAGCGTGTGTTCGCGGAAGGTGCCGCCGCTCCTGCCGTGACCGTACATCTCCGCCCTCAGCACCGCGATGCCCTTTGCGCTCATTGCCTGCTGTGCGGCGATGATATGATCTTCTTCCATGTGACCCGTAAAGCCGTGTACCAGTATGCAGAGCGGGCATTTTTCCGCGCTGTTTGCCTTTTCGGGACGGTCGAGCCTCATGTGCAGGCGTATGCCGTCGCTTTCGAAATAAATATCTTTTGTGGAAATTCCGTTCATTTTTTTCCTCCCGAAAATTTATTTGCTCCCGCTTGTCTGCGGATAATAATGTAGGGGCGCACATTGCGCGTCCGTAAATTGCTCGACCGTGCTTTTTCACGACCGTGCATAAATCCCCGACTTTGCGCTTTTCATTTGCAAAAATCGCTTCGCTCTTTTGCAAATATAAAATCGGCAATTTGCTTGTTTCCGCTCAATTTTGCAGATTTTTTACTTTGATTGTTTTTGTCACATTTTCTTGAAATTGCCGATTTTATTTTTGTACCCTACTCTTTCTTTCTCCGGTTCGATTGCTTGAACCGCTCAGTTTGTGGGGGAAACCCTTCTGAAGAAGGGTTATCCCCTTTCTCCGGTTCGATTGCTTGAACCGCTCAGTTTGTGGGGGAAACCCTTCTGAAGAAGGGTTATCCCCCACACCCCCTTCCTAAGACTTTTGGTTTGCCTCTATTTTGCGGTTATCTATTATCTTACTTTAAACCATACGAGCGCCAGCCATTCCCGCACCCAATACGTCGGTATAAATCTTACTTCCGTATTCGCCGAAACAGCCGTTACCTCCCCCGCACCGACCGACTTCGCTATCAGCGCCGCCCGATACTGATGAAATCCGTCCGTAACGATTGTAATGTCCCGTCCAAGCCCCATAGGGTCGGTTATTGCAAAACTGTTGCTGATGTTCTCAAACGTCGTCGTCGAGGTATCCTCCATGATTATCCGCGAAACGTCCGCGCCCTTCCCGACAAGATAACGCTTCATGCACTCGGCTTCGGAAATGGCTTCGTCAATGCCCTTCCCGCCCGAAACGACCACCTTAGCGCCCGGATAACGTTCCATGACCTCATAAGCCGTGTCAAGCCGCCGCGCCAGCATTCTGCTCGGTCGCTCGCCCCTCACCTGACAGCCTAACACAATGACGAGCTTCGGCTCTTTTTCGGGAGCGTTGTTCATCGCCCGCGCCATGCCGATACTCAGCGCCGCCGCGATGATAATTCCCGCCGCAAAAAGTACAGCCGCCCCGCAAAGACCTATCCTCGCGGGGAGACTGCTTTTCCACGCATTGACAAGCGCCGTCCTTATCCCGAAAACGTCAGCAGTCAAAACAGCCGCCGCGCCGCACACCGCCGCCCCCGCGATATTCCCCGCGTTCACAACGGGAAAAGCCGCAATAAAGACAAATATCAGCGCAATTTCAATAATGAGCAATATTTTCTCCATAATATCCCACATAATGGCATTCCACTCAGTTTAAAGGCGTAAGCTCGAACTTCTGCGGGGTCGGTACCGGCTCGGTGGCGATTATATGATAGAGGTTATCCTCACCGTGATATTTCCTGTATTCGGGGTGCTTCTTAACGAAAACAAGGGAGTCGTCGCGGATGATGTTATCCTCGCAGATATAGGTGTAATAGCCGCTTTTCGCATCGTTCCAGTTACAGCCTCCCCATACGCCGAAATCGAAATGCCAGCTGTACATTCCGATAAAGCGTGTTTCCTTTTCGTCGTCGATAATGCCGATAAAAAATTCGTCCACGCCGTCGTAGTCAAGATCGCGGACAAGGTAGCCGTATTTGTTATTTTGGCTCATTTCCTTTATATCTTCTTTTAACGATGCGTTGTCTTCATCGAGATCAGCCCAGTCGTTCGCAAAGTTCTCGCGGTACTGATCTATAAGCTCTTTGTACCAGTCCTTGTCGGGGGTCTTGTAAATGCGCGTTTTGTCGTATTGGCTGTCCATGTCGGGCGGGTTGATTATGTTGTATATCCGGTAGAACCAAACAGGCTTGACGGCGTAAGTGCCTGCAAGCACCGCCGCGAGTACCATGATCGCAACAGTCTTTTTTTGCATTTTAAATCGCTCTCTTTCTCTCTTTCTGTTTATTCCTTAAACGGCGTAAGCTCGATCTTATCCGGGGTCGGTTCGGGCGAGACCTGAACAATTCTCATTGCATTGTCCTCGCTGCTGTACTCCATAAACTGCGTCTCCTCGATGCCGTTCCATGAATCGGTGCGGACGATGTTATTATCGCAGAGATACAAATAATTCCCGTTTCCGGTGAACCATATTCTTCTTGCGCCCATGTTAAAATTCCATATATATATTTCGGTGAAACGTGTCTGGGGCTTGTCGTCCATGCCTATCATCAGCTCTTCAACGCCGTCGCCGTCGAGGTCGCGGATAAGGTAGCCGAAGGTGTTTTTCCCGTCCTTCATCTCATCGGAGAAAGGCAGATCGTCGCGCTCGTTCGCCCAGTTTGTGGCATAGCCTTCCTTGTAGTATTCGATAGTGTCGTTATACCAGTTTTTCGGAGGGTATTTATACAGGCGGCGGGCTTCGGTTTCATTGGCAGGGTCGGGCGGGTTGACGGTGTTGTATATACGGTAGAACCAGGCGGGTTTAAGAGCAAAGGTACCGGCAAGCACGACCGCAGCCAGCGCACAGATCGCGCCAATACTCTTTTTTTGCATTTTGTATCGCTTCTTTCTTTAGTATTTTATGAAATGAATCCGCATATATTATACCATTTTTAAAGCGGATTGTCAAAAGAACGCCTACCGCGTGAAGGGGTATCACTAACCGATAAGCCCCCAAAAAAGTTAACAGTGAATAGCGAATAGTTAATAGTTAATAGTTAATAGTGAATAGTTAAGGAGCGCCTTCGGCGCGTATTATGCGGAAGCTGCGCTCCGCACTAATATTATTCCGCGTCTCAAATGTGAAAAAAATAAGTGCGGGGCGAAGCCTCCGCATAATATCGTCCGCGAAGCGGACACCTTAACTATTCACTATTCACTATTCACTATTCACTATACACTATTCACTATTCACTATTCACTATTCACTATTAACTGATCAAATCATTATCCCGAAAATATAGTCGTCCATAACGAACCCGCCGCCGATGTCCGTTACCTTTTCTTCAAGAATGCGCATACCGATGTGCTTGTAGACGTTTATCGCGTGAACGTTGCCCCGGTTGACCGTCAGCTTGATAAGCTCGCAGCCGTTTCTGCGGGTATAGCGCTTTATCTCGCGGAACATCTGACTTCCGAAGCCCTTGCCGCGCAGCTCGCGCCGCAGGTAGAATTTAGAAAGGAACATCGTGCGTATACCGTCCGCCGCGTAGATGTCCTTTGTGTCGCCGAGCTTTTGCAGCCCGAAATAGCCGGAAGGTACGCCGTCTATCTCCAGCACGAAATAGTGATAGCCCTCGTTCTCGATCTGCGCTTTCATCGCCGCCGCCGACTGGAATTTTTCCACCATGTAATCTATCTGCCGGTCGGTGATGATGTCGGCGTAGCACTCGTGCCAGATCTCGTCGGCAAGCCGCGAGAGCGCTTCAAGCTGCTCCTCGCCCGTATATTCGGTTATCCTCACGCCCGTGAGCTTGGGTATTTCAGACATAGTTTTTCACCTTTTCTTAAATGTATCTGTTTTTCGTCTTATGAAATGACATTTTCGCCGCCGTCACGATTTTCCGACCGTCCGTGCAGACTGTTGTAAAACGGGGACAAGTTTGCCCCCGCCGCCTGCCCTGCAAATCCTCATGGTTTCACAATGCCAATTATTGTAGGGGCGCACCTGCGTGTGCGCCCGTTTTGGTGACAATGCGCCTATTCACGGGCGCACACATGAAATCGCGTGGTTGCATAACATACGTTGCAGGGTGGAGCTTGCTCATGCCGCCACCTTTCCTAAGACCTATAAATGAGCGTGTTTTGTCAAATGAGCGTGTTTTGTCAAATTGCATAAATAATCATCGTTAGATAAAGCCTTCTCACGAGGACGGCGGGAGCAAGCCCCCGCCCTACAAGCCTTGTGATAATCAGGTTTTGTGCAAATTGACGGTGCTGCTCATTTATAGCTAAGACTTTTGATATGCCACTACTTTGCGATATTTTTTGCTTTGCGTTACTTTTTAATCTTCTTAATCTTCATCTAATTTGAGAACACTCATAAACGCCTCCTGCGGCACCTCTACCGTTCCTAACTGCCGCATACGCTTTTTGCCCTCTTTCTGCTTTTCGAGCAGCTTCTTCTTTCGCGTAATATCGCCGCCGTAACACTTCGCCAAAACGTCCTTGCGCATAGCCTTGACGGTCTCCCTCGCGATTATCCTGCCGCCGATCGCCGCCTGCACAGGCACCTCAAACAGTTGTCTCGGTATATTATCCCTTAAACGCTCGCAGATCTTCCGCCCGCGCTGATAAGCCTTATCCGTATGCACGATGAACGAAAGCGCGTCAACCACCTCGCCGTTAAGCAGAATATCGAGCTTAACCAGCTTAGACGGCTGATAGCCAAGCATTTCATAATCGAACGAGGCATAGCCCTTCGTGCGGCTTTTCAGCGCGTCGAAAAAGTCGTAGATTATCTCGTTCAGAGGCAGCTCATAGTGCATATCCACCCGCGTTTCATCAAGATAATCCATATTGCGGAACGTGCCGCGCCTGTCCTGACAAAGCTCCATTATCGTGCCGACAAACTCCGACGGCGTGTAAATATCCGCTTTGACTACCGGCTCTTCCGCGCTCGTGATGATAGCGGGGTCGGGGTAGTTCGAGGGGTTGTCTATCATTATCGTCCTGCCGTCGGCAAGGTTTACTTTATAGATAACCGAAGGCGCGGTAGTGATAAGGTCAAGATTATACTCGCGTTCAAGGCGCTCCTGAATTATCTCCATGTGCAGAAGCCCCAGAAATCCGCAGCGGAAACCGAAACCCAGCGCCGCAGAGGTCTCAGGCTCGAAGGAGAGCGAAGCGTCGTTCAGCACCAGCTTGTCGAGAGCGTCGCGCAGATCGGGATATTTCGCGCCGTCGGCGGGGTAAATACCAGAATAAACCATTGGCTGGACTTTCTTGTAGCCGGGCAGAGGTTCGGCGCAGGGGCGTTCGGCAAGCGTGACGGTATCGCCAACGCGGGTATCGCCAATATACTTTATCGAAGCGGAGATATAGCCCACCTCGCCCGCGTGAAGCTCGCCGACGTTCACAAGGTCGGTAGCGCCCATATAGCCCACCTCGACGGTCTGGAACTCGGCTTCGGTGGCGCAGAGCTTTATCACATCGCCGATTTTAAGACAGCCCTCCATAACGCGCACATAGATTATAACGCCCTTGTACTGGTCGTAGTAGCTGTCGAAGATAAGCGCACGGAGCGGCGCGGAATCGTCGCCCTGCGGCGCGGGAATATCGGTGATTATGCGTTCGAGAACTTCCTTGATATTGGTACCCGCCTTTGCGGAGATGCGCGGCGCGTCGAGCGCGGGGATACCGATTATGTCCTCAACCTCGCGGCAAATCCTGTCGGGTTCGGCGGAGGGCAGGTCTATCTTATTGACGACGGGGAGGATCTCAAGGTCATGCTCGATAGCGAGGTAGGTATTTGCCAACGTCTGCGCCTCAACGCCCTGAGAAGCGTCCACGACAAGCACAGCGCCCTCGCAGGCGGCAAGGGAGCGCGAGACCTCATAGCCGAAATCGACGTGTCCGGGGGTGTCAATGAGATTAAAAACGTAGTCCTGACCGTTATCGGCGTGATAATTAAGTCTTACGGCGCGGGCTTTGATCGTGATACCGCGTTCGCGTTCGATGTCCATATTATCGAGCAGCTGATCTTCCATATCGCGGAGAGCAACGGTGTCGGTGAGTTCCAAAATTCGGTCGGCGAGGGTAGATTTACCGTGGTCGATATGAGCGATTATGCAGAAATTGCGTATGTTTTCTTTATTTGTCAAATTAAACACTCCTTGGGAATAGATAAATACATATTATAATTATAGCACAAATGATAAGCGGTTGTCAATCAAAAGAAAAGAAAAATCGCAAAGTAACGCAAAGCAAAGGCAAACCAAAAGCCGAGGGCAAAACCAAAAGTCTTAGGAAAGGGTTTTCCCACAGAGACTGAGCGGTTCAGGCATTCAATCGGAGAAAATCAGGCGCAGGGTGGGGGGCTTGCTCCCGCCCGTTTCGCCCGAATAACCACTAAATCACCGTATTTTCAATGGTTCTAAGTTAGGTTAATGCAAATGGGGCAAACCCCCGCCCTACAACATCGGCATAGCGAAACCATGTAGATTTGCAAGACCCGACCGTACAATTTGCACATTATCTATTGTGCATTTTGACGAAAATTTCAAATAGCTGTTGACACGGCGCTTAAAATGTGGTATAATAATCAAGCACGTTGAATGGGAGCTGCTTCGGGCGGCGATAAAATCTGTTCATAACTGCGGTCGAGTTATTAGCTCAGTCGGTAGAGCATTTGACTTTTAATCAAAGGGTCCGGGGTTCGAATCCCCGATAGCTCACTGAAGCTGTTGACATTGATTATGTTTTCGGCTGATCTTTACAGTTATTTTCACAAAACCTATTGCATTTTATTTCTGAATGTGATATAATAGATACAATATAGTCGATCCGAGATACAGGTGTGCAGGTCCTGCGCAATGAGACGCTGTGAACCATGTCAGGCGGGGAACCGAGCAGCATTAAGCAGTTTGTTTTGTGTGACGCAGTTTCGCCTGCACGCCTGTATGTCGGATCGGCTTTTTTTAGTTAATATTGAACAGTTAAGGAACGCCTTCGGCGCGAATTATGCGGAGCGAAGCAGACACCTGCACGAACGCAGTTCGTGCCAACTATTCACTATTCACTATTAACTATACACTGTTTTCGGGGGTGTTGGGTTGTATCAGGCTCTTTACAGAAAATGGCGACCCCGCTCGTTTGAGGATGTCGTCTCGCAGCCGGCAGTCACCGCCGCGCTGATAAATCAGATCAGACTGGGCAAGACCGCCCACGCTTATCTCTTTACCGGGTCACGCGGCACGGGCAAAACTACCTGCGCACGAATTTTCGCAAAGGCTATCAACTGCCTGAACCCGCACGACGGCGAGCCGTGCCTTGAATGCGAGATATGCAGGTCTGCCGAAAACGGCTCCCTGCCCGATATTATCGAAATAGACGGCGCTTCAAATTCCGGCGTTGCCGATATACGCGAGCTTCGCGAGGGCGTGGCTTACACGCCCGAGGTCTGCAAATACAAGGTCTACATAATCGACGAGGCACACATGATCTCCGTTTCGGCGTTCAACGCGCTGCTCAAAACAATGGAGGAGCCGCCGCCGCACGTTAAGTTCATTCTGGCGACAACCGAAGTCCACAAGGTTCCCGAGACTATCGTTTCGCGCTGCCAGCACTTCGATTTCGGGCGCATACGCACCGAAGATATTGTATCGCGGCTGAAATATATCGCCGACAACGAGCCTTTCACCCTTGCCGACGACGCGGCGCTTATGATAGCGCGGCTTTCCGACGGCGGTATGCGCGACGCGCTTTCGCTGCTCGACCGCTGCTCCGCCTACGCCGATGACATCACGCTTGCGACGGTCTCCGAAGCGGCGGGTATCTCGGGGCGCGAACATCTGTTCACGCTTATTGAAAGGATCGCCGACCGCGACACGGCGGGTGCTGTTTCGCTGGTGGACGAGCTTCACGCGGGTTCGAAAGACCTGAAAGTCCTCTGCGGAGAACTGCTTGAACAGCTCAGGAATATCATGCTGCTGCGCTCGACCGAAAAGGCGGAACAGCTTATCGTATGTATGCCCGAGGAGCTTGAACGCTTAAAGGCTGTCGCCGCGAAAATGCCGCTCGAACGGGTGTTTGCGTGTATCAGCTTTTTGCAGACGTTAAACGAACGCTTTGCGAGAGCCGCCGACAAGCGCATTGAGACCGAAATGTGCATGGTAAGGCTGTGCGGAGCGATGAACGCCGCGCCGACCGCGCCGCAGGAAAACAATAACGCGAAAGGCGCTTCCGACGCGGAGATCTCCGAGTTGAAAGCGCGGATAAACGAGCTTTCGCGGGCTATCGCAAACGGTGCTTCGGCGGCTGCCCCTGTTCCGGCAAAACCCGCGCCGCCCGCTTCGCCGCCAAAGCCGCAGAAGAAGTTCGACCCGAACAACTTCACGCCGCTTAAGGACTGGCAGGAAATACTTGAAATTATCGAGAAGAGAGCGCCCGCGCTCCATGCGTTTTTGAAAACGTCGCTTGCGGCTATCGAAGGCGACACCTTCTGCCTTGTGGTGGCTGGAAAATTCATCATGGAGAAGTTCAAGCGCTCGAACGACACGGCGCTTATGAAGGAAATAATCCGGAATTATTACGGGCGGGAGTTCGGCTTCAAGCTGTATTCTTCCGGCTCGACCGATCTGCCCGACAAGGAAACGCCTATCAACAATGTGATAAAACAGGCGGAAAATATGCAGATCGACGTGGAGATCAAAAAGAAATGATTTGTGATTTTGACTTTTAAAGTATCAAAGAGGAGGCAGTTTAAGTTATGTCATTTTCTGTAATTGTTAAAAACGAAAGCTTTAAAAAATATCCGGAAGACATTGAAGTCATGGCAAATGAAATAGCTGCTTTTCTCTTTGAAAACGGTGTCGAAAAGCCTGACGCGGTTTGTGTTATAAAAGCCGATACCGAAAGACGGTTCCCGAATATCAATATCGAAAATAACGGTTATGTTATAACGCTCACCAATAACGTTGGCAGCTACTGGAACTCTCAGCTGTATGAGCTTGCACACGAACTGCTGCATTTTTTCATGCGCTCTTCTTATGTTAAAGACAGCAATGATACTGATTGGGGCGGTTTGAACTGGGTTGAAGAAACCGTCTGCGAGGCATCATCGTTTTTCTTTCTTGACTACTATGCGAATAACTGGAGCAAAAGTGCTATAAAACGTTCAAATAATAATTATGCACATTATTTCTCCGATTATGCCTGCCAGCAAAACGCTAAAAATGAAAGACAAATTCTTTCTTACAGCGGAGTAACTATCGAAAACGTCAGCGAAAAAGAATTTAAAGAATTAAACGAAGCTGCTGATAATAAAGATCAGCGGGTACGCAGGGCGCGTGTGATGCTGAGACTGGCGGATATTATGCGTCCGTGGTATTTTAAAGGTCTTGTTCAGTACAGAAATTACATAAAAAACGGACTTTACCTTGACAGCGAAAGATATATCAAGGATTTTCCCGGAAATAAGGCTGTTGAGCTGCTCTGCCTGATAAGCGACAGAATAGCTGACAGATCCGTATATAAAGATCTATTGCTCAACGGACATCTTTAAAACGTAAAACAGCTTCATAAAAGAAGTTTAAATAATCATTAGATAACAAAAGGAGTTTTTAAAATGAAAGCAAGATTACCCCAGGGAGTTAGCAGAGGACAGGCAGGAAATATGAACCAGATGCTCAGACAGGCGCAGCAGATGCAGGACAAGATCACCGCGCTCCAGAATGACCTCGAACAGAGAGAGTTTTCCGCGTCCGTAGGCGGCGGCGTTGTTGAGCTTACTATCAACGGCAAGCGCGAAGTTCTTAAACTCAACATCAAGCCCGAAGTCGTAAATCCCGAAGAGACCGAAATGCTCCAGGATCTCATCATGAGCGCCTTCAACGAGGCTGTTCACAACCTCGAAGAGGTAAGCGACAGGGAAATGAGCGCCCTTACCGGCGGTGTTTCCTTCCCCGGTCTGTTCTGAGCTGACGCACACTAAAATATGGATAATTCCAAGGCGCTGCCGCTCGCGGTGCTTGCCGAGCAGTTCGCAAGGCTGCCCGGTATCGGCATGAAAACCGCCGAACGGCTCGCCTATCACGTTATGCAGATGCCCGCCGGGCAGGTCAGGGAGTTTGCTCAGGCGCTGCTTAATGCCCGTGATACTGTTCATTACTGCAAGATTTGTCAGAATTTCACGGAAAAAGAGCTGTGTCCCGTCTGCGACGACCCCCGCCGCGACAGAGCGACCGTCTGCGTGGTGGAGTCCCCGAAGGACATATCCGCCTTTGAGCGCACCCGCGAATACAAGGGCGTTTATCACGTTCTGCACGGGCTGATCTCCCCTATCGACGGCATTACCCCCGACAAGCTGCGCATAAAGGAACTGCTCGCACGGCTGGACGGCAGCGTGAGCGAGGTCATAATGGCGACAAATCCGACTGTCGAGGGCGAGGCTACCGCTATGTATATCTCGAAGCTGATAAAGCCGCTCGGCGTAAAGGTCACGCGGCTGGCTTTCGGCATACCTATCGGAGGCATTCTTGAATACACCGACGAGGTAACGCTCTACAAGGCGCTCGAAAACCGCAGCGAGATATGAGCGCACAAAAGCTGAAACGTATTTCCTATGCGTTTCTGGGGCTGGGTATCGCGACGTTTCTTTATATCATTGTGCATGAAACGGGTCATCTGATAGTCATGCTTTCGGCAGGCGCGACGATAACGGATTTCAGCATAATGTTCTCGCACGTCAGCGCTGTGGGCGGAAAGTATACGGACGGCTCGGAAATGTGGCTGAATGCCAACGGCGCGGTGCTGCCTGTCGTGGTCGCTTACACGGCGATGTTTTTCTATAACAAAAAGCATGAAACACCGTTCTACCGGATAATTTATTTTCTGGTGACTTCGGTGCCGATCGGCTCGCTGCTTGCGTGGGTGATAATACCGCTGTTATACATGGCGGGCAAGGCTCCCGCGAACGATGATGTTACGAAATTCCTTGACACATTCACTAAGTATTATCCCGCGTATGTAACAAGCATTATCGCGGCTCTGCTTATGGGTGTCGGGGTGTATCTTACGGTGTCGCTGGGGCTTTTAGGCGGGTATGCTGCGGAGATCAAACATATCAACGATGATACGCAAAATAAAAACGGTGTCTGATTTTTTTCAGGCACCGTTTATTTGTATTTGTTATTTTCCTGCGGCTTTGATACGCGCCATTGCACGTTTCAGCGCCATGTGGGTGTGGATATACTGCTTTGTGGAGAGCTGCTGGCGCAGACGTTCCTGAGCGCGGGCTTTTGCGGCTTCGGCGCGGAGAACGTCTATCTCTTCGGGGCGTTCGATGGAATCGGCGAAGAGCTTAACGAAAGTCGGCATTATCTCGACGAAGCCTTCGGAGACTATTGCGCGGCGGGTCTCGCCGTTCACGCGGAAACGCACCTCTCCGGCGGTAAGGCAGCAGATCATGCCCTCGTGACCCGCAAGCACGCCGCGCCTGCCGTCGATGCTCGGGAAGGTGATCTCCTCGCAGTCCCCGCCGTAAAAATACTTATCGGCAGCAAGTATATCGAGCCTGAATGTTTTAGCCAAGGTCATCACTCCTTTTGCAGCGAAAGACGTGGTTATTCTTCTTCGAGTCTCTTCGCTTTCGCCACTACGTCATCTATCGTTCCCACATTATGGAACGCCGCTTCGGGATATTTATCCATTTCGCCGTCAAGTATCATGCGGAACCCGCGCAAAGTCTCCGCAACAGGCACATAACACCCCGGAACACCCGTGAAAGTCTCCGCAACGTGGAACGGCTGCGACAGAAAACGCTGTATCTTACGCGCTCTCATAACGGTCTTTTTGTCCGCTTCGTCAAGCTCCTCCATACCAAGAATTGCTATAATATCCTGCAATTCCTTGTACTTCTGCAAAACCTCCTGCGTGCGCCGTGCAATACGGTAATGCTCCTCGCCGACAATATCCGGCTCCAGTATGCGCGATGTCGAATCAAGCGGATCGACCGCCGGATAAATGCCCTGCTCAACGATCTTACGCGAAAGAACCGTCGTAGCGTCAAGGTGCGTGAACGTGATCGCGGGAGCGGGGTCGGTAAGGTCGTCGGCGGGAACATATACCGCCTGAACCGACGTTATCGAACCGTCCTTAGTCGAAGTTATGCGCTCCTGCAAGGAACCCATTTCGGTCGCCAGCGTGGGCTGATAACCAACCGCCGACGGCATACGCCCGAGCAGCGCCGAGACCTCCGAGCCTGCCTGCACGAAACGGAAAATATTGTCAATAAACAGCAACACGTTCTGATGAGCCACGTCGCGGAAATACTCCGCCATAGTAAGCCCCGTCTGTGCCACGCGCATACGCGCTCCGGGCGGCTCGTTCATCTGCCCGAACACGAGCGCGGTCTTGTTGATAACGCCCGAATCGGTCATCTCGTGCCAGAGGTCGTTGCCCTCGCGGGAGCGCTCGCCAACGCCCGTAAATATCGAATAGCCGCCGTGTTCGGTGGCAACGTTGCGGATAAGCTCCTGGATAAGTACGGTCTTTCCAACGCCCGCGCCGCCGAACAGACCTATCTTACCGCCCTTTGCGTAGGGTGCCAACAGGTCGATGACCTTAATGCCCGTTTCAAGGATCTCGACAACAGGGCTTTGGTCTTCGAATTTTGGCGGCTCGCGGTGGATACCCCATTTCGTTTCGGCGTTCACATCGCCCTTGCCGTCGATAGTCTCACCAAGAACGTTGAACATTCTGCCGAGAGTGCATTCGCCGACGGGGACTTTTATGCCGCCGCCCGGTGCCGTGACCTCCATGCCCTTGCTGAGACCGTCGCTTGCGGCGAGCATTATTGCGCGGACGATATTTCCGCCCATGTGCTGCGCTACTTCCATAACGCGGGTCTTGC
Organism: uncultured Ruminococcus sp.; assembly: GCA_902776945.1. Taxonomy (GTDB): domain Bacteria; phylum Bacillota; class Clostridia; order Oscillospirales; family Ruminococcaceae; genus YE71. Next base: position 8,384 of record CACYSH010000053.1, on the reverse strand, counting down.
CGTCAAGCGTGACGGTCAGCGCGTCCTTTACCTGCGGGAGCTTGCCCGCCGGGAACTGAACGTCTATAACTGCGCCAAGAACTTGAACTATCTTGCCTTTTTCCATTTTATTGATTCAACTCCTCAAAAGAGTAGACTGCGGGAAACCTTTCCCAAGACTTTTGATCTTATTTTTTATGCTGACTTCTCGCGCCGCTGACTATCTCGGTGATCTCCTGCGTTATCGCCGCCTGTCTCGCCCGGTTATAATCGAGCGTCAAACCCGCGATCATTTCCTTCGCACTCGTCGTCGCCGAATCCATTGCCGTCATGCGCGAATTTTGCTCCGAACAGAAAGCCTCCGTCAGCACGCCGAAAATAAGCCCCTTCGCATAATTCGGCACAAGCGTGTCCATTACGGCTTCGGGCGACGGCTCAAAAACCGCCGTCGTGTGCCGATGTTCTTCGGGTACATCATATTCGGCAAATTCCTCGCGGTCGAGGGGGAACATCTTTATCACCTTCGGTACCTCGACGCTTTTTTCCATATCTGTATAGATAATGTAAACCTCGTCGAGCCTGCCTTTAAGGAACATATCCGTGACGGCTTCGGAGATACGCCTTGCCCGCCACAATGCCGGATCCTGCGCCGAGTAGAGGAACTCCGCGTCAACGTTCCTGCCCGTGCGCTCGAAATACGCTCTCCCGACCGAACCCAGCGCGAAAAGGCAGGTGTTCTTGTGCTTGTTAAGCTCCTCGTCGGCGAGCTTCAGGATGTTGTGATTATACGCGCCGCACAAGCCCTTATCGCCCGTGACTACCAAAAAACCGCATATCCTCTCGTCCGCGGGCTTGTCCTTGCCGCGGTCGAAATAGGGGTGCGAAAACTCGTCCGTGTGCTTTAAGATGTGGTGTATAGTGTAGCGTATGTTATCGAAATACGGCTCGGTCGCGTCAAGCGCCGCCCTCGCCCTTTTGAGCTTCGATGAGGAAATAAGGTACATCGCGTTCGTGATCTTCATGATGTCCCTGATACTCCCGATACGCTCCTTTATCTCCTTCATATTAGCCATTTTTCATCACTCCGGAAATACGCATCAATGCTGTGATTTATAGTCCTTTACGGCTTGTACTATCTCACTCTCAAGCTCGGGCGAAAGGACTTTTTTCTCGGTTATCTCGCTTACTATTTCGGGATACGCCGCCTTGATGTAGTCCATAAGCTCGCGGCGGAACGGTCTCACCTCGTTAAGCGGAACGTCCTGCAACAGCTTGTGGTTCGCCGCGCAGAGAAGTATTACCTGTTCATACATCGGCAGAGGCTTGTATAACGGCTGTTTCAGCAGCTCCATAAGTCTGTCGCCGAAATCGAGCATATCCTTTGTGGTCTTGTCGAGGTCGGAGGAGAACTGCGTGAATACCTCCATTTCGCGGTACTGCGCCAGATCCATACGCAAAGTACCCGAGACCTTTTTCATTGCCTTTGTCTGCGCCGCGCCGCCGACACGCGAAACCGAAAGTCCGACGTTTACGGCAGGTCTTACGCCCGCGTTGAAAAGCTGCGTTTCAAGGAATATCTGTCCGTCGGTTATGGAAATTACGTTCGTCGGGATATAAGCCGAAACGTCGCCCGCCTGCGTTTCGATGATAGGCAGAGCGGTTATCGAGCCGCCGCCGTGTTCTTCATCAAGGCGGGAGCTTCTTTCAAGCAGTCTCGAATGCAGATAGAAAACGTCGCCGGGGTAAGCCTCGCGCCCCGGGCTTCTTTCGAGAAGTAAGCTCATTGCGCGGTAAGCCACGGCGTGCTTTGAAAGGTCGTCGTAGATTATAAGAACGTCCTTGCCCTGCTTCATGAAGTATTCAGCCATAGCCGTACCCGAATAAGGCGCTATCCACTGGAGCGGCGCGTAATCGCTCGCCATAGCCGCAACGATTATCGTATAGTCCATTGCGCCGTGCTTTTTAAGGTCATTTACCACCTTCGCCACCGTCGAAGCCTTCTGCCCGACAGCGACATAAATGCAGATCATGTCCTGACCCTTTTGGTTGATTATGGTATCTACCGCGATAGAGGTCTTGCCCGTCTGGCGGTCGCCGATGATAAGCTCGCGCTGACCGCGCCCTATTGGGAACATGGAATCTATCGCCAGTATGCCAGTTTGCAGCGGCACGGAAACGCTCTTTCTGACGCACACGCCGGGAGCTTCGGACTCGACGGGATAGAAATCGACTTCCTCAACAGGGTCGCCGCCGTCGATAGGTGCGCCCAGCGCGTCGATAACTCTGCCGATAAAGCCCTCGCCGACGGGTACGCCCGCCCGCTTTTTCGTGCGGATAACACGCGAACCCTCGCTCAGACCCGCTTCGGAGCCTAACAGAACCGCGCCCACATAGTCCGAACCTATGTTCTGCACTATGCCCTTGATGCCCGTTTCAAACTCGACAAGCTCGCCGAACATAACGCCGTCAAGCCCCTCGATATTTACGATACCGTCGCGGATAGTCGTAACGGTTCCCTTCTGCGCGACTTCAAGCCGCGATCTGAAGCCCGAAATTTCGCTGCGGAGCATGGAGATAACGTCGCCGTCGGCGCTTTCACCCGCAGCGCGGCGTTTCAGCTCCTTCTTTAAGCCCGAAACGGCGTTCTTAACGCTCTTGTCGTAGACTTTGCCGTCTATTTCAAGGATATAGCCGCCGATAAGCGAGCTGTCGATGATAACATCAAGAACAACGTCCTCACGCCCCAACTTGTCCGCGGCAGCCTTGCGGAACCTCGCCACAAGCTCCTCGGAGGGCTTTTCGGCGCAGATAAGGCGGCAGACCTGTCCGCTCTCGCGGCGCAGCTTTTCCTGTTTGTACTGCTCGACCATTTCGGGCAGCAGAGACAGCTTATCCGTGTTCAGCGCTGCGGCAGGCGCGGCAGTCGTTTTCCCTTTGGAAAAGTCATTCATTTCCGGCACCTACCTCGGCTAAGAGCTGCTCGGCAAAGCCGCGGTTGCTCTCCTCGTCAATATTCTTTTCAAGCACGCGGGAAGCCGCCATAACGGCAAGCCCCGCGATCTCCTCCCTCGCGGAGGACATGGCAGCCTCGCGGTCGCGCTCGATAGTCTTCTGCGCTTCGGCGATAAGCTCTGCGGCTTCTGCCTTTGCGTCCTCGACTATCTCATCTCTTTCACGGGCGGCACGCTGCTTGGCGGTCTTGGTTATCTTAGCCGCCTCCACCTGTGCGGCTCTCAGCTTTTTCTCGTATCTTGCCTTCATCTGCTCGGCTTCGTCCGACGCTTTTTTGGCGTTGTCGAGGTCGTCCCTTATCATCTGTTCGCGCCTTTCCATCATGTCGAGAACGGGCTTGAACAAAAATCTTTTGAGCAGGAAATAGAACAGCAGCAGATTGATTACCGTCCACAGTATATCCCAAATATTAATATTTAACATTTTTGATCGGCTCCCATGTTATTATTTTACAAAGAATATTATCATTATAGCCACGAGAAGACCATAAATAGCGGTAGCCTCCGCGAGTGCGCAGCCTATCAGCATCGTACTTCTTATATCCTTTGAGGCTTCGGGCTGACGGGCGATAGCGTCCACCGCGTGTGCGGTCGCCATACCTATACCGATACCTGCGCCTATACCTGTTAATACCGCGATAGCGGCACCTATTGCAACTGACATGATAAATACACTCCTTAGTTAAAAGTTAAAAGTGAATAGTGAACAGTGAATAGTTAAGGAGTCCGCTTCGCGGACGATATTATGCGGAAGCCTGCACGAACTGCGTTCGTGCCTGCTCCGCACTCAAGTTATACATTTGAGCAACGAATATTTCTGCGGGGCGAAGCCTCCGCATAATACGCGCCGAAGGCGCACCTTAACTATTAACTATTCACTATTAACTATTCACTAATTTTGATTACTCTTCTTCCGTTGCTTCGCTGATGTAAAGCGTTGTAAGGAAGAAGAAGATGTACGCCTGTAAGAATCCGTCGAACAGGTCGAAATACGCGCTGCCTACAAGCGGAAGAACAACGGGGCAGAGCATTTCGATCAGCTTCATGATGATGAACGCCGCGATAACGTTGCCGAAAAGTCGCAGACAGAGCGAAAGCGGCTTTATGCCAAGCTCCAGCACGTTCATGAAAAGCATTACGCCCGAAGGCTTTGTGAACGACTTGAAATACCCGCCGACCTTGTTGTGGTGGATATTCGCCATTTGTATGAGAACAATGCTCATCAGCGCAAGACCCGCCGTAACGCTCAGATCCTTTGTCGGCGGCTTTAAACCGAACATACCGATGATGTTCGCCACGCCGATATAGATAAGCACGGTGCCGAGATAGGGGCAGTACCGCAAGCCTTCCTCGCCTAAGTTGTCAAGGACGAAATCCCTTATCCACTTAACGCCCGTTTCAACGAGCATTTGTCTTTTGCCGGGGATAAGCTCCATTTTGCGGGTGAGCATAGCGCAGATAAGCGTTATCACGCCCATTATTATCCATGTAACGACCGTCGATTCGTAAACGGGTATCCCGCCCTCGACGAACGGTACGGGTATGGAGAACAGCACCTTGCATTCGATCTCTTCCATTATCTCGTCCGCAATGCTGTTGTCGGCAAGCAGAACGGGGCTTACCGCGTTCAGAAGAGTTCCGGAAAGAACCATTTTTTTCACCTCCGAAAAGTATAAGTATAATAGAATTACCGCAGTTATTTTAATAAACCGCGATATTTTAACGCATAAAACAATTATAATACTTTCGTTTATAATTGTAAAATTCATTTTTGGCATGACTTGCATATAAAATAGTATATGGATTTTTGTTGTTTTATTCGGTTAGGACAAAATTATCTGCCGCATTTGACGGTATTTTATGGATATATGACATCGGGAAAGCCTTTGGCAAAATACAATTTGACATTTCGGGGCGATTGTGGTAGAATTATATGTGCAAAGAAATCTATAATTTATAGTATAGCAGAACAGCGGCACGGCGATGTCTGCACAGCGCAGATCCCACAGGCGAGGAAAAGAGATCATAGAATTTACAATAAGACGCTTTGAAAAAAACGACGCGGCGGCGGTCTCGGGGGTCATCATAAAGACAGCCGAGGTCTGTAACGCAAGGGACTATCCCCCGCGGTACATCAAGGACTTGAAAAACGCCTTTCAGCCGGAGGACGTTATCCGCCGCGCATCGTGGACGCACTTCTACGTCATCGAAACGGACGGCGAAATAATCGGCTGCGGCGCGATAGGTCCCTACTGGGACAGCCTTACAGAAAGCTGCCTGTTTACGATATTCATTCTGCCCGAATATCAGGGGCGCGGGCTTGGCAGGCGGCTTATCGAGACCCTTGAAGCGGACGAGCTTGCCCTGCGTGCCGTGCGGATAGAAGTCCACGCCTCGATAACGGCGCGGGGCTTTTACAAGGCTATGGGCTACGCCTACAAGGACGGCGCGGAGCTGTTCGACGAAAAGGATATGGTCTGGCACATGGAGAAATTTCCTCGAAACGGAGGGTAATGCGAATGGTCTTTACCGATGAAGAGTTGAAAATCAGGCGCGAAAGGGCGGCGCGGGCTGTCGCTATGCTTGAAGAAAAATATCCCGGCGCTCAGTGTTCGCTTATCTACAAAAAGCCGCACGAACTGATGATAGCGGCGCGGCTTTCGGCGCAGTGTACCGACGCGAGAGTGAACATCGTCACGAAAGAGCTTTTCCAAAAATACCGCACGGTCGGGGACTTCGCAAACGCAAGTCAAGCCGATGTTGAGCGGATAATAATGCCCTGCGGTCTGTACAAGACAAAAGCCGCTTCGATAATCGGTATGTGCCGCAAGCTGATGGACGATTTCGGCGGCGAGCTGCCCGACACGCTCGAAAAGCTGACAACTCTGCCGGGGATAGGCAGAAAGACGGCGAATCTCCTGCTCGGGGACGTTTTCGGCAAGCCTGCGTATGTCTGCGACACGCATTGTATACGGATATGCGGGCGGCTGGGTCTGACAACGAGCAAAGACCCCGTAAAGACCGAATCGGAACTGCGGGAGATATTAGCGCCCGAAAAGTCCTCCGACTTCTGCCACCGTCTTGTGCTGTTCGGGCGCGAGGTCTGCAAGGCGCAGAAGCCGCGCTGTTCCGAGTGTATCTTGGCGGAGATATGTGCCTATAATAATACAAAAAAGTCTGTTTAGGCTTACGGATATGTAAATAATAAATATAGTATTGTTTATACATAGTTGTCGTTGTTGTTTTGCCATAAGGCAATTTAAGCGTAGTCTTTATCCGTAACTATAACTATATCTGTAACCGTATCTTTATCTGTATCTTTTTCTTTATCTTTATCTGTATCTTTTTCTTTATCTGTATCTATATCCGCATTTTTGGTATCGGTTGGTATACGTTCGTATACGTTCGTATGCGTTCGTATGCGTTCGCATTATTTCATTCGCACGGACACGCTCAATCACAGGAGAGCCGCACTAAAATTCCGATATTTAGCATTATTTATTCGTTGTTGTTTTGCTGTAAGGCAATTTAAACGAGGTCTTTATCCGTAACTATAACTATATCTGTAACCGTATCTGTATCTTTTTCTGTATCTATATCTGTATCAGGTTTTTTAGGTTTTTTGAAAAACCGCTTGGTTTTTAATTAACCAACAGGTTTTCTCTTGCCAATATTGATTTCATGGAGATGATAAAATGCCCGAAAACTATTCGCCCGGGATAATCGACTACATCAAATGGCGCGGGGATATTTCATTCGACATTGACCAGTTTTGCATTGTGGACGCGCTCGTTCTTGCGGAACTCAGCTATGTGAGCTTTGAAAAAGTCCTCTGCACGGACGCGGAAAGTCTTTCCCTGCGCGACGCTGCCGCACGTTTCAGCAAGGACGACGTTGACGAAAAGCTGCGTATCTACACATTCGAGCAGGACGCGGAGCTGCTTGCCCTCGCGGGCGAGAGCGAACGCTTCGGCAATATCATTGCGGGCGGCTACACGGCGAAGCTCTCCACCGAAAGAGAACAGCAGTTCGCGGCGATGACGTTCACGCTCCCCGACGGCACCGTGTTTGTCGCCTACCGCGGCACCGATGACACTATCGCGGGGTGGAAGGAGGACTTCAATTTCAGCTACATGACCGAGACCCCCGCACAGCGCCTTGCGGCTGAATATCTTGAAGCCCGCGCCGCCGAATTTCCCGATGCGCGGCTGATTGCGGGCGGTCATTCGAAGGGCGGAAATCTTGCCGTTTACGCTGCTATGAAATGCCCGTGCGATGTGCGGGAGCGTTTGGTGCGCGTTTACAGCCTTGACAGTCCCGGATTCCGCGACGAGACCGTAAAAAGCGCTGAGTTCCGCGCCGTTCAGCCTATCGTGACGAGCGTTATCCCCGAATCGTCGCTTGTGGGGCAGCTGCTCACGGGCGAGACCGAAAACGGGATTTACGCCGATCAGATGATAATTCGCAGCAGCGGCGCGGGGGTAATGCAGCACATGGCGTTTACATGGGAGGTCTTGCGGAACAGATTTGTGCGTGCGGAGGAATTGTCGGGGTTCGGAACGTTTGTCAACCGCACTGTGCGGACTTGGCTTGCCGATCTGGACGACGAGAACAGGCGTATGTTTACCAAAGCGCTGTTTGATGTGCTTGAAGCCTCCGAAGCGGACACATTCAGCGAGCTTGGGAAGAGCAAGTTAAAGACATCGGCGGCGTTGTTTAAGGCGATGAAGGCGTTAAAGCCCGAGCAGCAGCAGGCGATGAAGCACGCATTGAAAGAGCTTGCGAGGAGCGGCAAACACGCGCTGATCGAGTTTGCGGAGGAAAAGATGCAGGGTGAACAGGCAATAGAAGAGAAAAGCGCGAAGTGAGGGCAAACCAAAAGTCTTAGGAAAGGGGTGTGGGGGATAACCCTTCTTCAGAAGGGTTTCCCCCACAAAACGTGGGGCGAAGTCAAACTAACCGGAGAAAGAAAATTGAGCGGCTAAAAATAAAATCGGCAATTTCAAGAAATTCTAACAAAAACAAACAAACTGATAATCCAGCAGAACAGTACGGAAACAAGTAAATTGCCGATTTTATTGGACGAAAGAGCGCAGCGATTTTCGTCCAAGAGCGGCGCAAGACTATTAACCCGGAAAGAAAGCGCCGACCCGCATTCTGCCCCACCGGGAGAAGATTGCTGACCGCACAGATCGCTCGTTCGCTCCGCTCACTTCGCCCAAAGGAAGAACAGCCGCGCGTTGGTTTGAGAGGGCGGTCAGTTTTTCGGACGCGCGGCTGATTTAAATGGGGGCGCTGCCCCATATGCATTAACCTATTTTGATTACCCCTTGAAATTATTAGACCCAAATGGTATAATAAATGTAGGGGGTGAAAGTATGAACAATACAATCA
>CACYSH010000052.1 GCA_902776945.1 uncultured Ruminococcus sp. | reverse complement strand
GCGCCGCATTCGGCAAGCGCGATCTGCGTACCCTCGCCGCAGTCGATAAGCAGGGCGTTGCCCTCGTATTCATAATAAAGGCTCGTGAGCCAGCGGTTTTTGAGCGGCATCATGCCGCCCGTTCCCAAGAGACAAATCTCCGGCATGGGTCGTCCCCCCTTTTTTTAGTTAATAGTTAATAGTGAATAGTGAATAGTTATTGTGCGCCTTCGGCGCGTTTCTATCAGGTCGTAACGAGAACATAGAATCGACCAATTCCGAGCAAAGTGCCTTCGTATACGTCTTCGCTGCCGTCAATATCTTCCTCATTGTATAACCAAAAAGTCATATTGAGCTGTATTCCGTTATCCTTTCCGTCAGTTGAAAGATAATAACCCGCTTCAACGATGTCAGATCCATCTGTTCCGCCCGCAAGATTCATCTGCTTGCCGTCCGAACTGTACGAAATATCCCAGCCGTCAATGTGATCCAGCCCTTTTTCGGCAAGCGTATTCTCGAAGAAATCGCCGACAGAATTCTCATCAATGTAACGTGTTTCGTCGCCGACCTTAGCGGGAAAATTAATGCTGCAATACTGAGCAAGATCGCCGTAGCGCTTTTCCGCAATACAGTCAACAACGCTTTTCATAGTTTCGGCAATAGCGGGCAGTTCTTTGTTTAATTTTTCCGAATATTGCGTTTTGATCTCTTCATCGTAATACATTTTTTCGGAGATCATTTTATCTGTCTTTTTTTCGTCCTCCGAGTAATTGCCTTTTCCCGAAGCGCAGCCGGTCAGCATAACAGCCGCGATAAGCAAGGAACAAAGTCTCACCATGCCTGCACCGTCCCGACTATCTCGGAAATATTCGCTATGTTATTGTCAGCGCAGTATTTCTCCAAGCCATCAACGATCTTGACAGGCGCGTAGGGGTCGGCGAAAATCGCGGCTCCCACCTGTATCGCCGAAGCACCCGCCATCATCATTTCAACTGCGTCCTCCCATGTTGCGATACCGCCCATGCCGACGACCGGCAGCTTTACGGCGTTCGCCACCTGCCAGACCATGCGCACCGCCACCGGGAACACCGCAGGACCCGAAAGCCCGCCGACGTTGTTTTTCAGCACGGGACGGCGCGTTTTTATGTCTATCCTCATGCCGAGCAGCGTATTTATCAGCGAGAGCGCGTCCGCGCCCGCCGCCTCGACGGACTTCGCAATATCAATAATGCTTGTTACGTTCGGCGACAGCTTCACCATAAGCGGCTTGTCTGGCAGAGCCTTCCTCACCGCCGCCGTGACCGCTCCCGCTACGGTGCAGTCGGTGCCGAACGCCGCGCCGCCGTGCTTTACGTTCGGGCAGCTGATGTTAAGCTCCACCATATCAACGGCGGAATCGTTGATCATCGCGGCAAGCTCGGCGCATTCCTCGACCGACGAACCCGCGATATTCGCAATAACGCGAATGTCCTTTGTCAGAAGATTCGGCAGCTCGTATTCAAGGAACTTCTTAGCGCCGCCGTTTTGCAGACCAACCGAATTGAGCATACCCGCGGGCGTTTCGGCAACGCGGGGACCCTGATTGCCCTGACGGGGTTCGAGCGTCGTCCCCTTTACCGAAATGCCGCCCAAGCGCGAAAGCGGGTAAAGGCTTTCGTACTCGCGCCCGTAGCCGTATGTGCCGCTGGCGGGGATAACGGGATTCTTGAACTCCACGCCGCATATATTCACCTTTAATCTTTCGCTCATGTGAAGTCAACCTCCTCTCCGTCGAAAACGGGACCGTCCTTGCAGACGTGGCTTAAATAGCTCTCGCCGTCCTTAACTGTCCTGCAAACACAGACAAGACACGCTCCCACGCCGCAAGCCATACGCTGTTCGAGCGAGACCTCGCTCTTCACGCCGTACTGCTTTGCAAGCTCAACTATGCCGCGCAGCATCGGCGCGGGACCGCAGGCGTAAATTATATCGGGCTTGTCGGTTTCGAGACGAGTTTTCAGCGGTTCGGTGACAAAGCCGTGTACTCCCGCCGTGCCGTCGTCGGTGCAAAGGGTGGTCTTGCAGCCCGCCGCCGCGAAGTCCTCCTGCAAGATAGCTATGCCCGCCGTGCGGAAGCCGCTTATCACCTCGGCGTTCGCGCCGTACTTTTTGGCGATGCCTAACATCGGGGGCGTACCGATACCGCCGCCCACGCAGACGGCTTTTTTGCCCTCGTACACGGTGAAACCCTTGCCGAGCGGTGCCATTATGTCGATAAGCTGACCCTTATTAAGCTCGGCTATCTTGTCGGTGCCTTTGCCGCGCACCTCAAAGACCATGCGCAGGGTGCCGCGCTCCCTGTCAATGTCGCAGATCGAGATCGGACGGCGCAGGAAAAAGCCCTCCGCCGCGACCTGCATGAACTGTCCCGGCTCCGCAAGAGCCGCTATTTCGGGGCAAAGTATCGTCATATCGAAAACGCCCTTTGCTATGGCGCGTTTTTCCGTCATCTGGTATTTACCTTGCTTGTACATTTTTTCAGTCCTTTCTGTTCCGAAGCGTTTCAATGCGCTCCGCTATGTTATTTTCAAATTCCTCGTCGGTGAATTTCGGGTCGCGGGTGCCTTTCCACCGCTCGCAGGGGACATCGCCGCATTCGATGCAGCTGCCGAAGCTGTGACCCGTCACGCAGCAGGCGTAAATGGCGCATTCCTCGCCGCCCGCGTGAAAAATTCTGCCCAGGTTGGTATTGCACCCCGCGCACATCTCGCCGAAGCAGTAGCATTTGGCGCAGTCGGAACCGCACACGCTGATATTTTTGTCATTCAAAGACATCGCCTCCTTAATAATTCACTTTCGGGGAATCCTATTATACCATAAATATTATAACGGATAATCGGCGCTTTGTCAAGCGAAAAGAAAAAAGTCCGCATAAATCAATCTTACTCCATTTGCAGATAATCTTGCAGGGGCGCTCCTGCGTGAGCGCCCGCAAATTGCACCACTCGACCCGACAAGCGGGCGCACACATAGGTGCGCCCCTACATAATGTATAATACTATTCCTCGAAAACGAAAACTCCCGCCGGAAAACCGACGGGAGCTCTCGTTGATAGGAAAAGTAAGGAAAGTAAAATGAAAAAGTAGAAAATGGCTGATTAATAATAGGGCTAAACCTGTTCGGCTCGCAGACGCTCCTCCTTCATCTCAACGAATTTGGAGATAAGCTCCACAGCGCCCTCAATACCCACGACCGACGAATTAAGGCAAAGATCGTAATTATTCGCCATGCCCCATTTGCGGTCGGTGTAGTATTCGTAGTAATTCGAGCGGCGTTTATCCGTCTTGCGGATAAAGTCCTCTATTTTGTCCTTTTCGATGTCGTACCTTTCGGCGATGCGGCGCTTTCTTTCGCGCATATTCCCCGAAATAAACACCGAAATTTTATTCGGTCTGTCCTCCAAGACGAAATCCGCGCACCTGCCGACTATAACGCACGGGGTCTGACCCAGCGTCTTTATCGTATCGAACTGTGCTAAGAAAATGCGCTGATTGAGCGGCATTTCGGGATTCAGTCTTCCGTCGGCGCTTAAAGGATAGGTTCCCATGACGAGCGAATAAATGAAGCTGTTCGAAACGCTTTCGTCGTGCCTTACGAACAAGTCCTCGCAGATACCGCTGTGCTTCGAGGATTCCTCTAAAAGCTCCTTGTCGTAAAAGGGAATGCCGTATTTTTCGGACAGCTTTCTGCCGATCTCTCTGCCGCCGCTGCCAAATTCGCGTCCGATGGTTATTACGCTGTTCATTCGCTCACCCCCTTCCGACATTTATATTATAGCACATTTTTTGTGATTTGTATATAGTTTTCGGAAAAAATCATTTACAAATTTTATCAAAAATGTTTGTCTATTATGTCAATTGACAAACCGATGTTTTCGTGTTCTCTGTCCGTAATGAATTTGTAATATAATTTTATCAAATATGTATTGTTCGCGAAATTAAGTTGTATAGTCATATTATACATAAATCAAGTACATTTTTTGTAAGAATACACATAGAAATAATTAAGAATATTTGCTATAATTAATATATTATAATAATGTAGCCATGAGACCTGTTTTGTCCGGAGATATTTCGATCATGTTAAGAATCAATGAAGCAATAAAGAGAATACTGACCTTGCTGACGGCAGCCGCCGTTATGGTATCCGTTTCGGGGTGCTACCTGCTGCCCGACGAGGAGGAGGTTCTCCCCGCCCCCACCGTCAAGGCAAGCACCGTAAGCTATACGACCGTTTTCGCCAAGCGCAAGACCCTTGAAAAGAAGATAGTCACGAGCGGCACGGTCAGCAGCGCGAAACTGTATAACGTCGCCTACGAAAAGGACGGCGGCACTATCGCGAAATTCCATGTCCGCGCAGGTCAGCAGATACAAAAGGGCGACCCTATCTGCGAGCTTGACACCGCCGACATTGATTACAAGATACAGTTAAAAGAGCTTGACCGCAAGAGGGCGTACCTAAATACCGTCGTGCTGTACGAAAAGAACTGCACGCAGGCGGAGTATGACAAGGCTTATGTCGATGTCACTTTGCTCGACATAGAGCTTAAAAAGCTGAAAGAACAGCAGGAAAACGCAGTGCTTGTCTCCCCTGCCGACGGCGTTGTTTCGGCGCTGGCGAATGTGCGTATCGGCGACTATGCCTCGCCGGGTCAGACGATAGCCACTATAATGAAGACAAGCGATCTCTACATAGCGATACAGCCAAGCGACTTCAATCCCTTCAAGATAGGCACGGAGGTCGTTATCCGTCTCGGCGAAAAGGAATACACGGGCGAGGTCTTCATGAACCCCGACGCGCTCAAAGACTACAAAGCCGCGCTTGCCGAAAGCCGTGAAAAGCCCGAAGAGGGCGGCATCGACTTTCAGGGCGATATGATATATCTGCGCTTCAAGGACGAGATCCCCGCCGACGCGGTGGGACAGCTTGTCGATACTATCCTTGTGCTTGACCGCGTGGAGAACGGAATAGTTATCTCGAACAACCTTGTCAAGACCGTTGACGGCGAAAAGATAGTCTATGTGCTGAAAGACGGCGAAAAGGTCGCAACAAAGGTAGAAGTCGGCTTGAAAACAGGCTCGCAGTGCGAGATACTTTCGGGAATTAACGAAGGCGACGAGCTGATAATAGGATAAGGCGGGTGCTTGCAGGCTATGCTGACATTACTTCTGCGCAAGATGCGCAATACAAAATGGATGGTGTTCTGTCTGCTGACGGGCTTTATAATGGCGGCGGCGATGACAAGCACCATACCTATATATATGAATGCGTCCTTGCAGCGTATGCTTATCAAGGATATGGAAAATCTCCAGACAGAAAAAGAGGTCTATCCCGGCACCTGCGCCTGCGTTTACGAACTGCCGCCCGATATTTCAGCGGCAGACCAGCGCAACGGGATAGAAAAAGTCCGAAGTATCGCGGAGGACAATTACAAAATGCTCGAATGCCCCGCGCTGTACGGCAAGACCTATATCGCCGACGAATATCAGGTGGTCAAGAGCATTGAAACGGAAAACGGCAACTCCGCCGTGCGGTTCACTTTGGGCGGAATGTCGGGTATTGCCGGCTGCGCGGAGGCTGTCTCCGGCAGAATGATGCAGTCCGGCAGGCGTTCCGACGGCGTTTACGAATGCGTGGCTTCGGAAAAATCGCTAAAAGACACCGACCTCGCGGCGAACACCGTCTACGAGATAGGATCGCTGACAGGCTCGGACGCTCGAATAAAGATAGAGATAGTCGGCGTGATAGACGTAAAAGAGGGCTGCGACGCTTACTGGGCGGAGGGGCTTGACGATTACAAATCGGTCATTTTCATTGACTTCGACGCGCTTTACGGCGAGATCATGGACGCGGGTGCCGCGAACATCAATAAAATGGCGGTGCGCTATGCCCTTAATTATCCCAAGATGAACATGAACGCGATAGGCACGATAAACGAACGCATTGACGAGGCGCGGCGTATCTGCGACGAAAATGACATACGTTTCAAACTTCCCGCTTCGGAAATATTCATCGACTATTCCGCAAGAGCCGACCAGCTGCGGAAAACGCTCTGGCTCTTGCAGATACCCGTCATACTGATGATACTCGTTTACCTGTTTATGGTATCGCAGTTAAACATTGAGCAGGAGCGCAACGAGATAGCCGTGTTCAAAAGCCGCGGTGCAAGCAGGGGGCAGATAATACGCATCTACGCGCTTGAATCGCTGCTGCTCGGAGCAATAGCCGCCGCTGCCGCGCCCTTCGCGGGGAAAGAGCTTTGCAGGCTGCTCGGCGCTTCGAACGGATTCCTTGAATTTGTCAACCGGAAGGCTCTGCCGATAACCCTTGCCCGGGACGCATTTATCTACGCGGGGGCGGCGGTGGTCGTGTTCTTCTTTACGACAATGGCACCCATTATCCCCGCGACAAAAACGACTATCGTTGAGCATAAGCAGTCCAAAGCGAAAAAGCGCCGTCTGCCGCTGTGGGAAAAGCTCTGCGCGGATATACTGCTTCTGGGAGGGTCGCTCGGGTGGCTGTATTATTACACAAATCAACAGCGGCAATTAACGGCGGAAGGCTCTGCCGAGCGCGACACCTCGATAAATCCCATGATGTTCATAGCCTCGGCGGCGTTCATCGTCGGCTGCGGACTGTTCGTCATACGCATACACCCGCTTATCGTGCGGCTGATAGCCTTCTTATTTAAAAGGATACTCTCCCCTGCCGCTTATGTTTCATTCAATAATATAGGACGTTCGGCTTCGGGCAAGGAGCGCTTTTTGATGATATTCCTGATACTCACCGTTTCGCTCGGGCTGTACTTTGCCAACACCGCAAGAGCGCTCAACCGCAACGCCGTCGAGCGCGTGACATACGACATCGGCGCGGACGTTGTTCTCGCGGAGGAATGGAAACGCTCGTCGGGCGGCTCCTCCGACGACGAGGAGAGCAGCGGCGTTATCTACACCGAACCCGATTTCGGGCGCTTTGAGGAGCTTGCGGGCGTGGAAAGCGCCGCGAGGGTGTTCATCAGGGAAGGCGCGGATATTTCGTGTACCCACATGAAAGTACCGAAGGTCTCGTCAAAGAAAAGCAGCAACCCCTTCGCACAGAACAGCGAAGAGGAATCGGGCAGAACGCAGAACCACACCGACAACGTAACGCTCATGGCAATTTCGCCGGGCGAGTTCGCGCAGGTCTGCAACTTCGAGGACAGGCTTCTGCCCGTGCATATCAACAACTATCTTGAAGCGCTGAACAAGTGTCCGCAGGGAATTATCCTCTCGGAAGCGTTCGAAAAAAGCTACGGACTGAAACTCGGCGACACCGTTTCGCTGAAATGGGGCGGCAACAAGGCATTTGACGCAACGGTCATCTCGTTCGTGAAATACTGGTCTTCAATGAACCCCTACGAGACCGCAAAGGACGGCACCTACATGAATTTCGCGGTGATGAACCTCGATTACGTCAGGGTAATGACCAACAGCGAGCCTTACCGCGTGTGGCTGCGGCTGAAAGACGGCGCACTCACGCAGGAGCTTTATGATTCTATTGAAAGCTCGGACATCAAACCTACCCTGCTCCGCGTGGCGGGTCAGGAGATAATCGCCGGGAAAAACGACCCTCTGTTGCAAGGCATGAACGGCGCTCTGACACTGGGCTTCATTATTATAATGATAATGTGCATAATCGGCTTTCTTATCTACTGGATCCTTTCGATAAAGAGCCGCACTCTGCAATTCGGCATACTCCGCGCAATGGGTATGAGATACCGCGAGATAATCGCTATGATAATCTACGAGCAGATACTCACTTCGGGAGCCGCGATAATCGCCGCTATCTATATCGGCGGCATTGCAAGCGACCTTTATGTGCCGCTGTTCCAGTACCTTTACACGGTAAAGGAGCAGGTGCCGGGCTTTGTGGTGATACCCCGACGTGCCGATTACATCAAGGTATACATGGTGATAGCCGCAATGCTGCTCGTTTCGTTCGTGATACTCGGCATACTTATCCGCAGGATAAACATTTCAAAGGCGTTAAAGCTCGGCGAGGACTGACAGTCTTTTCGCCAATTAACAAAAAATTTACTTATGTCGTGCAGTTTGCAGAATTATTACAAACTGCGCGGATTTGTTTTTCCGCTGTTTAATAAAATATCAAAACTTAAAATATTTTAAAAAAACGCTTGCGGAAAACGATTACTTTCGCCTGGCGCATTAATATATTTATACCCGTTTTTTAACCCTTCTGTAATCTTTGAAACCATTTGGCGGGTTGTATCATATCCGACAATTCATGCAGGTGCTTTTTGTGCGTTTTGTATATTGCAAAAACTTCGGAAATACGGTATTATATTTATCAGAGATTTTACGGAAAGATTCAGTATTTTTCAGAGATTAAAAAATTGCTATCTGCTGATATTGGAGGAAATACTGCGGGGAGTATGGTGTGTTCCCGCAGACGCTCATGAACTATATTGCATGAGCATACTGCTTCCCGTGACGGCACAAGGGAAGTTTGTTCGTCCGCTTTTCGGACGTAAATAAAAGCCTGTTCCGGTGCGAACAGGCTTTTTTAATTATATAGTGAAAAGTAAAAAGTGAAAAGTGAAAAGTGAATAGTGAATAGTGAACAGTTAAGGTGTTCGCTTCGCTCACTTATTATATTTTTAAAATACACGCCGAAGGCGCACCGGCACGAACTTCGTTCGTGCAAACTATTCACTATTCACTATTAACTATTAACTGTAAAAGAGAGCGCCCTTCGCGAGACCGTCAACCATGTCGTTGTACTTGTCGCCCGAATGCCCCTTGACCTTGCGGAACTCGACATTCAGCTTTGACTTTATGCTGTCATAATACGCCGCATACGCCTGCGTACCCTTCTTGTTCGCCTTCCACTCGTGGAGCGCCCACTTTGCAATACCCTCGTAATCGTAGTAGATAACAACGTCCGTCACGCCGTTGTCAAGGCACCACTTCATCGCCGCCATAGAGCCGTATATCTCGCCGCTGACGTTGCGCATATCCGCCATTTCAGGCTCGTCAAAAGCCTTGCTGCCTGTCGCTATCTCAGCACCGTCCTTCAACACCACCATGCCGTAGGAAAAGCGCTTTGTCGCCTTGTCGAAGCTGCCGTCAACGTAAATAATGACACGCCCGGTGTCGTCGGTGGGAGCCGCCCCCGCACGCACCGCCGACGCGCCTTTCATGAACTCCTCCGCTTCGGCGCGGCTCGTGAAGCTCTTGTAAACCGCGCTGCTGAATCCCATGACCTGCCGCTTGCAGTCGTCCCAGCTTTCGTAAATGCCGGGCGCTCTGCCCGATTTCACTGCGTAATATTTCTTTGCCATATACACCCTCCTAATTAGAGGATAGAAGTAAGAGACTAAAGGATAGAAATTAGGAAACTTCACTTTTGAAAAACAATCTATTCTCTAACCTCTAAAAATCTATCCTCCAGCTTCTAATATCTATCCTCTGGTTATACCATTTCTTTGAACGCTTCTTCCGTCAGAATGGGAATATTAAGCTCCTTTGCCTTTTTATTCTTGCTCGAATTTGAATTGACATCGTTATTTATAAGATAATCGGTCTTTGCCGACACCGCCGAAGCCACCTTGCCGCCGTTCTGCTCGATGAAGTTTTTAAGCTCGTTTCGGTTCGCCCAAATATGCACCGAGCCTGTTATAACGAACGTTTTGCCCGAAATGCCCGACGATTCGTTTATCTCCGCCGCCTTTATTTCAAGCTCCGCGAGCAGGTCGTGATACTCCTTCAAATGCTTTTCGTCGGCGAAATACTTCACATAATCGTTAGCCAGCACCTCGCCGATGCCGTCAAGCGCGGTCAGCTCGTCCACCGTGAGCTTTTCAAGCTCCTCCGGCGCGGTGTAGGTGCCGCAGATGAGCCGCGAAGCGCTCCTGCCGATGTTCGGTATACCCAGCGAATACAGCACGCGGCTAAGTTCCGTGACACGCGAATCCTCGACGGCTTTCACGATAAGCTCGTAGGACTTTTCGCCGAAGCCTTCAAGCGCCGTTATCTGCTCCTTGTGGTCTTTCAGCTTGTAGAAATCGCTGTACTCGCGCAGCAGACCAATATCCACAAGAGATTCGATAGTAGAGGTCGCCATGCCGACAATGTTCATAGCGTCGCGGGAAACAAACAGCTCAAAGCGCCCCAAATGCTTGGCAGGACAATCGGCATTCACGCATACAAGCGTTTCTATGCCGTCTTCCGAAGCCCTGATCTCCGTGCCGCCGCCGCAGGCGGGACAGGTCTCGGGCAGAGCGGGGGCAACAACATCGCCCGTGTGGGTATCGAAGGACTTGTTTTCAAGCACCGTCGGGATGATCATGTTTGCCTTGTATACCGAAATGGTATCCCCGACCGCCACATTCAGCTTTTTCATTATATTAATGTTGTGCAGCGAAGCGCGGGAAACACTTGTTCCCTCCAGTTCCACCGTGTCAAAACGCGCTATGGGGTTAAGCAGACCCGTCCGCGACGGCGACCAGATGACCTCTCTTAATACAGTATCGGCGGTCTCGTCCTGCCACTTGAACGCCATGCCGTTTCGCGGGTGATGCCCTGTCTCACCGAGACTTATTCCGTAAGCCACATCATCGTAGGTAAGCACAAGCCCGTCCGAAGGGAAATCGTTGTTCACTATCTCGCTTTGAAATTTGTCGATATTTTCCACAAGATCGTCTGCTGTGACCGTCACGCCGTAAACCCGCTGAAAGCCCTGCGCTTCAAGCCAGTCAAGCCGTGACTCCACCGAATTGTCTTCATAGCCCTCCGCCGATACAAGCGCGAACGCAAAGAAATTGACCGTCCTTTCGGCGACTATCTTTGAATCGAGCGAGCGCAGAGTGCCGCTTGCGAGGTTGCGCGGGTTCTTGTACGGCTCGGTGCCTTCGGGCAAAGTGGCGTTCACGCGCTCAAAATCCGAATAGCTCATAAGCGCCTCGCCGCGCAGAGCGAGCTTGCCCTTGAACGGTATTTGCAGAGGAATGCCCTTGATATGCTTGGCGTTGGCGGTCATGTCCTCGCCGACCTCGCCGTTGCCGCGTGAGACCGCCTGCACGAGCTTTCCGTCTTCATAATAAAGGCAGAGGGTCAGACCGTCGAGCTTCCATGAAAGAAAGCCCTTATGCTCGCCGAGCCAGTCGCGCAGGTCTTCGCGGCTCTTGGTCTTGTCAAGGGAAAGCATCTTGCGGGGGTGCTTGACCTTCGGCAGATAGCTCGTTACCTCGTAGCCGACCTGCTGCGTGCGGCTGCCGCTCAGTATAACGCCTGTCTCCGTTTCAAGAGCCGCCAGCTCGTCAAACAGCTTGTCGTATTCTGCATCGGGCATTATGGTATCACCCGTGTTGTAATACGCCGCCGAAGCCTTTTCGAGCAGCGCATTCAGTTCCTTCATTCGTGCGATTTTTTGATTATTGTCCATTGTCCTCTTCCCTTCCCGGCTGATTTACAGCCATCTGATAAAAGCAGTCTTGTCGTTGCGGTTGTAGCCGCACTTTTCGTAAAAATCAAGCGTTCCCTGAGTTTTCGCGCCTGTCAGCAGCATCATTTTATAGCAATTCTCGCGCTTTGCGATTTCGCAGGCATAGTCAAGGCAGGCTTTTGCAAGACCCCTGCGGCGGCTGCCTTCGTCGGTAATGACGTTCTCGATAAAGGCGTAGGGGCGCTGACCCCGCGTCAGGTTCGGGATTATCACGCAGACGCAGGAGGAAACGAGCCTGCCGTCCTCCTCCGCGACGATGATGTGATGCGCGGGGTCGTTCAGAATGCTCTGCCACACGGCGTTCACGCGGTCATCTCGCTCCGGGAACGGATTGTCGTGCAGCTGCATATAGAGGGTCATAAGACCGTCAAAATCGCTGTCGGTTATTTCTCGTATCATGTTATCGGCTCCTTTCGGGGGTAGATAATGATATTATACCACTTTTTCGGGCGAACGTCAATAAGCCGCGAAATCCGAAATTTACGAAAAATATTTCCCCGACATCTTGAAATAATCCCGCCAAAGTGTTATAATATTCATATATTTTTCAGAAATGAGGTACATATAATGAATAAAAAGGAAGTTGCCGAGATAAAGAAGAATTTTTCCTCCGACTGCGGCTTTTTCACTATGGGCAAGGTGCTTTCCGCACTTATCGACCCCGAAAAGAATATCGTATATCAGGAGACTAAGCTCTCCCACCTGCTCGATTCGGAAGACCTCGAACTTATCATGGAGAACCTTAAAAAGGCGCTCTCCGGAACGCTTGGCAAGAACCTCCGCGAATACCCGTTCCCGAAGGAACAGTACGAGGAAACTCCGGAGGGCGAGGAACTCAGCCCGCAGAAGTTCCTCTACGCACTGCTGAAAAGCCGGCTCGAAGACGACGAACAGAACACCGCGTTTTTACAGCGCATCGCCGAAAAGATAGAGTACGTTTCGAGCTTCGCCGTGTTCGCCGCGCACTGCACCTACTCGGTAATGAAAAAGAACAAAAACGATGACATCGACGAGGACAACACCCTTGATTACAATTTTATCCTGACGGCTATCTGCCCCGTTGAGCTGCGCACCGACGGACTTATCGTTGACGACGAAAAGAAGATAGGCAGAAAGCCAAACAGCGACCGCATTATCCAGCCGCCTACCGACGGTTTCCTTTTCCCCGTGTTCAGCGAACGCGCTCCCGATATAAACGCCGTTATGTATTACACCAAAAAGCCCAAAGACCCCAATGTCTCCGTTGTCGAGGACTTTTTGGGCTGTGAGTTCGTATTTACCGCGAACACCGAAAAGGAGGTCTTTCAGAATATTCTTTCCAAAACGCTCGGCGAAGACCTTGACTACGGGCTTATCACGGGCGTAAACGAAAAGCTCGCCGAGTTCGTAGATTCCTCCACCAACGAGACCGAACCCGCGCAGGTGGATTCCGCAAAGCTGTCAAGCGTGCTGTGGGAGTGCGGCGTTTCGCAGGAAAAGCTCGAATATCTGCCGCAGGTGTTCGAGAACGCAACCGAAGGCAAGACCCTAACCGCCGCGAACCTCATCGACCGCAAGACCACCGTTGAGACCGAAGGCATTACGGTAAACATCGGCAAGGACTGCACCGACAAAGTTCAGGTATCGACCGTCGGCGGCAGAAAGTGCATTGTCATCGCCCTCGACGAGAGCGTTTCGGTGAACGGTCTGCCCGCGAATGTGTGAATTTGAACGAAAGGTGAAGTCATGGCAAAGAAACAGCAGAAAACGAACGTTATGCGCGTGCTTGACGCGGCAAAGGTCAGGTATAACGAATATACGTTCGAAGGGGAATACACAAACGGCGTTGACATCGCCGCGCAGCTCGGGCAGCCCGTGGAGCGCGTGTTCAAGACGCTCGTGACCGTCGGCAGGTCGGGGAAAAACTATGTTTTCATGGTACCCGCCGCCGAAGAGCTTGACCTGAAAAAAGCCGCAAAGGCGGTCGGCGAGAAGTCGGTAGCGATGATAAAGGCGAAGGAGCTTATGCCGCTGACGGGGTATATCCACGGCGGGTGTTCGCCCATTGGCATGAAAAAGCAGTTTGAAACGGTGATACACGAAACGGCGGAGCTTTACGATACAATATTTTACAGCGGCGGCAGAGTAGGCTTTCAGGTGGAGACCGCCCCCGCCGATCTGTTCGGGCTGATACCGATAAAGGCGGCGGACATAATCGTCAGCGGCGAAGAAAATGTGTAAAAATCCGAAGAAACCTGTTGAAAACGTTTTAGTTTTCGTCAAAATGCCAAACATTATGCTTGTCAATTGGTAAATCATACGATTTTAAAGTTAAAAAATTGAACTATTGGCAAAACACTTGACAAGGGGAAGAAAATAGTATATAATTATAGTCAAGATATACAAGAAAACTGCAAACCGCCCACGGCAAGGCGGCAAAGCAGGGCAATTTAATTGATATGAAAAGGAGAATTTATTATGAAAAAGGTGAATACTAAAAAGAAATCATCTGCAAAGATGAAACTTATACCCGCCGCAGGTTCACTTATGATCTCGGCGGCAATGCTCTCGACATCGACGTATGCCTGGTTTACGATGTCACGCGAAGTTGAAGTTAAGAATATCCGCATGACTGCTACCACTCCAGAAGATATTCAAATTTCTTTGGGCGCTATTTGCAAAACTGCCGGTACCACACCTGCTGTAGAAAATGATGGTGTATCGCTTTCTGAAAGCAGTGGCTTTTTAACTTGGGATACTGGCAAGACTAATGCTGATAATGGAACTGTTAAGGCTCCTACGACAAATGGATGGGATTGGTCGAACAGCGCGGATATCAGCGCATATTACGATATTGGAAGATTGATTCCTGCTTCCTCTCATGACGGAACAGAAATATTCTTTACCCCCGATGCGAATGGCGTTGGTAAAACTGTAAAAGGAAATGCTACATACATAAAGGCAACGAACAAGCTTACAGCAGTTGCTGATGCAAATACAAGTACAGCTACAGGAGTCAATAAAACTTATGAAGCTACTCTTCATGCACTTATAGGTGAGAGAGCAGAAACTGCTGATACTGGAAAGGATGCATGGGCAAAGACCAGTTATACTCAGGCAGCGAAGTATAATGTTACTAATGACGATGGCTACTATGTGGATATACCGATTTGGCTTAGAACATCTTCCAATGATGCCATAAATCTTTCTGTTGATGGATATGTAATTCCTGGAAGTGTTGCTGATGAAGAAAATGGCGATTTACAAACACAGTTGGAACTGTACAGAGCAGTAAGAGTTGCTTTCCTTGATGGAGAAGACGTTACTGCAACTGCAGCAGATGCAGGTGGAGCAGTTGAATGTTTAGCAGGAGATCCTGCTGTTGCACCTGCTGCAGCAGGAAAATATAATAATATTCTTCCTTTGAAAGATGCTTGGGTAAGTACAGCAGGTACTACACTTGTTTCAGCCACTCCTGTTAAAACAGATACTACAAAGTATAAAACGGCTAATTTGCTTGCTTCCAATACACCTTTTGCAACGTCGAATCCTTCTATTCTTGACTCTTTAAACTATAAGAGAGCTACTGTAGGAGATGCAAGCATGGCTGACACTGATTTGTATGGCGTTTCAGCCTTACAGAACGAAGCAACTGCAACAGATGGCACTAAGTATATTCCAGCTACATATACCAAATATGATGCTCTAACACCTACAAGTGCTGCTTCTGGTTGGTCAACAGTTGCAACTATTGAAGGAAGCACCAAATCTAAACAGTATGGCACTGCTAAGAAACTTATAATCCGCGTATGGCTTGACGGTGAAGATGGTGAGTGTTGGAATGATAACGCCGGACAGGATTGGAACATTGCTCTCAAGTTCACGAAGATTGAGCCTGCTGCTCCTGCTGGTGGTGGTGACTAACCCCACGCACTGAACACCCCACAACCTAACTAACCATATCCCCCTCCCCCGCGGAGGGGGATTTTTTTGCCATAACACCCCCGTAACATTTCCATGCTATACTATCCCCGAAAGGAGTTGATAGCATGGCTGAAATAACGATCATATACTGCAAAAGACAGTTACCATTGACTGCATAACGCACAAGAGCGTCAAGAACAACGGCGAGAAACCGAAGTATATCCTGCATGACTGTCACCCTGCAATTATCGACCGCGACACCTACAACCGAACCTTGCAGGAGTTTGAAAGACGGGCAAATATCCGGTGAGGAATACACCGAAGAAAGCCTCACCACCCGCATACAGTATCGTGAGGTGGGAGAAGGTACTTCGCCAGCGCACGACAGAGATGAGGAATTGAGGGCTGCGTATGCCGCAGTGATCGGTGATGTCCGCATACTTGCAGATCAGCATAGAAAAGTCCCTCGCAGGCAGAACGATGAGCTTCCGTACTCAGCGGATAACGACCGAGATATATTCAAACTCTCAGCGCAGATGTCAGTCATGAATAAAGACGATATTCGGTCATTAGACGAGCTAAAGGATATGATAAACGAACAGAAAAAGCTGCATGAAAAGTACAGAACAGAGGTAAATCAGCTTATCGAGGAATACAACAAAATGGTGAGCCTGCTTGAACAGTCGGAGCAGTACTATGAGCTTGCAAAGAAGTCCGACCTGTCTGCTTCCGAACAGAATATGATATCGATATGCAGACAGGCTATGCACAACAACGGTCTGCTCACGCTGTCAGATGTTGATGCTCTCCGAGAACGCGCCCGCATTTCGGGCAATAAAATAGCAGCCCTCAAGGAAAAGCTTGAAGGCTGCAAGCAGCGGTATGATGTATATCAGGATATTTGGGATACTTATGAACGTCTGTCCAAGCGCGACTATGTTGCAGAGCTGGTCGAAGAAGAAAAGCGGCGCAGAGAACAGGAGGCGAGGAAAAGAAGAAACAAGCGGTAAAATAAAAGGGGCGACTGATCACCGTTCCCTTAGTTCCTATATATGTTCATTTACTTTGAAATAGAGAAAAGACCCTCTCCGGTCAATAACTCGGAGAGAGCCGTTTCTATGAAATTCATTATTCTTTCATAGCCTTGCTGATGAATACGAAGTGGGGACCGTAGCTGTCTTCCCATACTATTCCGGTGTTAGATATTCTTACCTGACCCTTGTGGTCGTTGCTCACGAACTTAGCAGATTTAACCGAACCGTCTGCGTTGTATACGATATCGTCCTGCTGACCGCCAGTGTAGGAAACCTTGCCGTTTTCAAGCTTGCCGGAGAAGCTGTAGGTGTGGTAGCAGGTGCCCTTTTCGTCTGCATAGCTTACCACGAAGCTGTAGCTGTTTCCATTCTTCGTGATGTTCATGAACGAGCCCGAACCGTTTCCGTCATAGAACCAGCCGGTGGGGAGCTCGGTGGCGGTGGTCTCCTCAACGTAGTTGCAGCCCGCATAGCCGCCCATGCTCTCGTTGTAGTTGGAGCCCGCGGTGGCTACCTCGTTCGCCTTGGTGTTAGTCTTGCTGTATGCAGTCTTGGAAACAAAAGTCGTGCCGGGGAGAATATCGCCCATATCATCGTGCCATTCGAGAATACCCTCGTCCTTGAACTCTATGTAACCGCTGCCTGCGCTGTATATGGTGCAGGGGATCATATTACCGTTAGCGTCGTAGGTCGCGGCGGTCTTGCGGCAGTTGGTGTAGTTCATAGCGCCTCTGCCGTCTATCTCGCCGGAGAAGTTCCAGCTGCTCTTCTCGAAAGCGCTGGAAGACCAGTTTACT
>CACYSH010000051.1 GCA_902776945.1 uncultured Ruminococcus sp. | reverse complement strand
ATCTCCGTGAGCACCGCACCCGAAGCAATGGAAATGATCTTCATAGACTTTAAAGCTGGGCGTCCGTTCGTTGTGAAACGGGCAGCAGGCAAAACCGCCAGCCGTGCGTAGCTAAGGCAGTTCACATCGAGCCCGTAGTAGCGTACAAGCTCCCGAAGGTCTACCCTGTCCTTAATATCCTGAAATACGTTTGACATATCAGCCTCCCTTGCAGTAAGAAATATTAGAAAGGGTCTTTACATAAGGCGAACCGAAGAGAAAGATTGGCAAGAAATTTCTCATTGGGTATCGACCCTTCTCATAAGTACCGACAAAAATCGGGATTTTTATAAGTGAATTTGAAAAAATAATTTTATAATCTCTTTTTTGCACAATTTAGGCCTCGATATTTTGTGTAAAAAGCTGATATTTTCGATTAGCTTAGGCTGACTGCTTATATTTTTTTAGAATTTTGTCGGTACTTATGAGAGGGCAATTCGATACGACTGCTTGAATATGCAAAGCTGTATTTTCGCGTCAGCCTATACGGGCTGAAAATATGAAAATGGCATATTTTGTGTAAATATTTTTGCCCGCTTTAGCAAGCAGGGAAAGAACCGTATACCATTCCAGTTCTTTCCATATCGCTGGTCTACCCCGTCGATATGTCTGTTAAGGGAACCCGCCGCCCTTAACCTTCACCCCTCTTGCGAGGGGAAACTACTCAAAAACAATAATAAAGAAAGGAATGATAATTATCGCAAGAAAGATTAAACAGGTACACCGCAAGGAGATCGTCTACGACCTGAAAGAATGGGCTGAGATCGAGCGCAGGGCTGCCGAGTGTCATACCGATATGTCGAAGTACATCAAGTACAAGTCTCTGCATGACGACGCTGTATTCTATGATATGAAGGAGGTCGCGCCCCTGCTTAACGGTCTCCGCATAATTTCCAACAACGTAAATCAAGTGGCAAAGAAAGCAAATGAAACCAACAATATCTACGCAGAGGACGTAGATAAACTGAAAGCCGAGGTGTCGGAGCTGTGCCATACGTTAAGCATATTTGTCTCCACTCTAACGTCCAGAAAAGTTTAGAGTACATCTTAAATCCCGATAAGACCGAGGAGCTGCTGTACACGACCTCTCTCAACTGCACAACGAACGCTGCCGATGCTTACTTGCAGATGAAGGCGGTCTATGAGCAGTTCGCAGACGACAAGTTCAACTCCCCTCCGCCAATCACGGGGAACGGCACTGTGAAAGCTATCCACTACATACAGTCATTTGACCCAAAAAGCAATATCACTCCGGAGCTTGCCCACAAGATAACTAAGGCGTTCGTCCGAAAGACGTTCGGGGACGATGTTCAGGCGGTCATTGCTACCCATGTAGACCGTCGGCATATCCATTCTCATATCATAATAAATTCCTATTCTCTGTCCGGACAGAAGTATTATGCCAACAAGGATTCGTTGAAGCACGTCCGCGAATACTCCGACGGAGTATGCAGGGCGTTCGGCATCGAGCCGAGCCCTAATTTCAAGGGTACGGGCAGGAATATAGAATACAACGAATGGGAACACAAGAAGAACGGCAACTCGTGGAAACAACAGATACGCGACGAGATCAACAAGCTGATACCCGAAGTAAACTCGCTTGATGAACTGTTGCTGGTTCTCGAAGAACGTGGGTATGAAGTCAAGCGCGGGAAATATATCTCAATAAGAGCTCCCGGGCAGGAACGCTTTGTCAGGACGAAAACGCTTGGCGAAGAGTACACCGAGGACAGCCTGAATATCCGTATCATTTATCGTGAGGTAGGCGCGGGAACGGCGCTTACAGAGGATAAGAACTCACAGCTATGGGCGGCGTATTCCTCTATAATAGGCGATGTCCACATACTCGCGGAGCAGCAGAGAAAAGTCCCGCGCAAGCAGAACATCTCGCTCCCCTACTCCGCAGATAACGATCTTGATGTTTATCGGCTCTCGGCGCAGCTCAACGTCATCAACAAACACCATATCGTTTCTATCAGTGAGCTGGAGAGTAGGATCAAACATATCAAAAAGGAATATGAGAAGCAGAGGATTGAGGTAAACCGCCTTATCGACGAGCACACGCAGATGTCCTCCCTGCTCGAACAGATACGGACGTTTCACGAGCTGTCAAAGAAGGGTGAGCTTTCCGCCTCCGAAGAACTTAAACTTACTATCGCCAAGCAGACCATGCAACAGAACGGTATCCTTACCATCGCAGACGAGATACGCCTGCGCGACCGCTCTGAGAATATGGACAAAAGAATAGCAGCCCTCAAGGAAAAGCTTGAGAACTGCAAAATGACGTATGATGTGTATGTTGATATAGCGAGTACCTATCGTGAAATATCCGCCGAAGACTATATAGCAAAGCTGGAGGAGGAAGAAAGGCAGCGCAGGGAAAGGGAGGCGAAGAAGCACAGGAAAAAGCTGTAAAAAGGTTTCTTTTATCTTTCAGATGTGGTATATTTTAATAAATTATACTTAACACCCGAAAGTAAGGATGTCTTGAATATGATGTCCATAAATGCAAATATACCCGAGGCAGTCCTCTTAGATACAAAGATGAGTCCCGAACTTGCGAAATCATTTTATAAGGGAAGCGGTTGCTCTCAGTTACTACACACAAAAGGGCATATTCCTCGGTTATTGCGCGGAAATCGCCGGTATGAATAAGACAGACATCATAAAGTATCACAGAGCAAGGCAGTCCATCTGAACTGCCTTGTATCATTTCCCGCTATAAACAAAAAGAGTGCAAAGTTCGGTGCGTGTTTGCACTCTTCACCCTTGCACTCTTAGTATCTGCATTGTGGCTTCTGCGCCCGCTTCTATGCTAATTTGCAGAAGCTTCCTTCGGATATGTTATATCGGATATCTCCGAAGCCTCTATCTGCTTTAAAAAGCTGTCGGAGCTGTGAGCGAATGTGAATATCTCGTTGCCCGCCATAAGCATACCGACAACTTCTCCGTATTCGTTCACGATAGGTCCGCCGCTTGCGCCCGTACAGCCCCACTGCTTGTCGAGCATCAATAGCAGCTCTCCGCCTATATCCGAAACCGCCTTACCTTCATATACGCAGTTCTCGTGTATGTCGTCCGTATCCCACAGATTCGCAAGCAGGAAGAGCTTATCGTCTGCCTCCACCTTATGCGTCGAAAGCTTCAGGGAATGCAGCTTCTTCCCACCATAGACAGTAAACGCCGCAACGTCCTTATCAAGATCGGGAACGGGTCTTGCGTCTTTTATCACAAGCGCGTTTTTCAGGCTTGCACCCGTGGGCTCGAAGGTCTTTACATATCTTATCTCGCCGCCCGTGACATATCCGGGTATATCCTCGCCCGTGAAGCCCGCGTCGTTCTCCGGCCAGAGATAATGTACCGCCGTAACAAGCAGCTTACGTCCATGCACCTCGGAATCCATTACAAAAGCAGTCCCCGCGTCAAAATCGCCGTCCTTCGAGTGCCAATGCACGGTATAGGAGCATTTCGCCGCAAGCTCTTCTATTTCGGAGAAAGAGAGCTTTTCTGCCTCCGGGGTCTGCTCTGAAGAAGTCTCCGTAACACTTGCCTCGGAATTTTGAGGAGTCTCTGTTTTAACCGTTGTTGTCTCGGAAATACTTGCCGCAGTCTCTTTTGACTCAGACGGTTCTTTTGAAGCAGACAAACTGCATCCGGTCAGCGTAAGCAAAGCAGCCGAAAACAGGACGAGCATTTTTATACTATTCATTTTATTACATTCCTTTAGCAGCATATTTATCATACCTATCCCAAAATCATTGTATGCTTTCTCAAATAATTATATCATACATATGTATTTACGTCAAGATAATAGCTTTTATTTTTTCAGACAAACTGATAGCTATTACGAACGCTAAAAAAAGGAAGACGAAGAAGCAAAAGAAAAAGCTCATGCCTTTCAAACAGAGTCTTCATTATTCGGAATAAAGGACTTGAAATATGCTTTGATGTATGATATAATTAGATTAATAAAGAAGACAGACGCAAACGGAAAGGCGGCGAGCAGTATGAAACAGTTTAAAACCACGGGGCTGTGTACGCCCGAAAAGAATTACATGGTCGATATTACAGACCGACTGAAACAGATTCGTGAAATGGTCGATAAGGGCGATTACTTTACGATAAACAGAGCGCGGCAGTTCGGCAAGACCACTACTCTTGCCGCTCTTGAAAGTTATCTGCGAAACGATTATGACGTTATAAGCCTTGATTTTCAGGATATCGGAGACGAGGTCTTTTCAAACGAATTCGAGTTTGTCAAGGGCTTTTCAAATATGCTTTGTGATGCCAAGGACTACATGGGGGCTCCGTTATCCGATAAGTTTTATGACGAATTCAAAGAAATGGGAACCAAAACTCCTATCGGCACCAAGCTCAACGACCTTTTCAGACTGTTTTTTAAGTGGTGTAAGGAAAATGAAAAACCAATAATTCTTATCATTGACGAGGTAGACAGCGCTTCAAACAATCAAGTCTTTCTTGACTTTCTTGCGGGGCTGCGTTCGGTATATCTGAAAAGGGAGAAACGTCCCGACGTCCCCGCATTCCATTCTGTTATTCTTGCGGGAGTAAACGATATAAAGCACCTTAAAGCCACGATTCGACCCGAGGAACAATCAAAGGTCAACAGCCCGTGGAACATCTCGGCTGATTTCGATATTGATATGACGCTTTCGACTGCCGGAATAAAGGGTATGCTTGACGAATACGAAGCTGACCATAACACAGGCATGAACACTCGGCAAATGGCTGAAAGAATATACGAATATACTCACGGTTATCCTTTCCTTGTGAGCCGTATTTGTCTGATAATTGATACTAAACTCGTTCCCGATAAGTTTGCAACTCTATCAGAGGCGTGGACTGATCTCGGATTCGACGAGGCAATAAAGATACTCCTGTCCGAAAGCAATATGCTGTTTGAATCACTGACAGGCAAGCTGACCAATTATCCCGAACTTCGTGAGAAGCTCCGCGGGATACTGCTGAGGGGTGATACTCTTGAATATCTGCCCTATGATGAAGCACAGCAGCAGCTCAGAATGTACGGGTTTATCCGCAATGAGCATAATACCTGCGTTGTTTTCAATAAGCTTTTTGAGATCACACTATATAAGCAGTTTCTCGGCAAAAGCAGATACGACGAGCTGAAACAGCTGGGCACCTCTGAGAAATCTATATTCATCGAGGACGGCGTGCTGAACGTGCCGAAGATCATGCAGCACTTTATCGACTCGCAGAGGTTCATATACGACCGTCTGAAAGGCGAGACCGAGGAAGAAGCCGAAAAGCGCACGGAGAAGTTCCTCGAAAACGAGGGGCGCGAGCGGTTCCTCACCTACCTCTCTCCTATCATCAACGGCGTGGGGACTTACTCCATCGAGGAGCAGACCCGTGACCACAAGCGCATGGACATCGTTATCCACTATCTCGGAAAGCGGTATATCATCGAGGTGAAGATATGGCGCGGCGAGCGTTACAACGCCGACGGCGAGCAGCAGCTTATCGGCTATCTTGACCGCTTCGGGCTGGACGTTGGGTATATGCTGAGCTTCAATTTCAACAAGAGCAAGAAAATAGGCGTTGAAAGGATAAGCGTAGGCGGGAAAACGCTGTTTGAGGGGACAATGTAATAAAATGAAAGAGGGCGGTCTTATGTGGAAGATCCCATTCACTTTAGAAAACACTTACCTATAAATAGTACGTAATTACGTCATTTTATCCCCCTGCAAACAAAATGAGCCAAGTCACCAGAATGTGACTTGGCTCATTTTTATTCTCAGCTATAAATGAGCAGTGCCGTCAATTTGCACAAATCCAAACTATCACAAGGCTTGTAGGGCGGGGACTTGCTCCCGCCTTCCTCCTAGAAAGGCTTTATCTAACAATGGTTATTTATGTGATTTGCCGAAAAGCGCTCATTTATAGTTCTCAGTTATAATCAAGCTATTGAATCAAAAAAGCGCTATCTAATTCTTGACAGATTCTAGACAGAGCGTGTACCAAAGTGACAAAATATTTTCACTTTTTAGTCAACTAAGTATAAGATGGTTAGTAACTTCTCTTACCCGAAATAGTTGTATTATTCTTATCCGGGTATATTAAATACAAATATAGAATAAGTTAACCAAGCATATATAATAATATGCCAAATCGGATCAAAAATTATCATTACTATTTTTTGAATTTTACTTTCACCCTCTATTAGACCATTGATTATAATCATTAGTATGTAAACAAATAATATAAATATGTAGAATAAACCAAGAAAAAATTCAAAATCTAAATACGTAGGTAATGATATGCAAAATGAAAATATTAGCCACCTATTCTTATGTATAGGAAATAAACACTTTTTTTTAATTGTTATTATAAGTACTAAAAGCATAACGCTCATTATGATCGATTCAATAATTAAACATAAATTGTATTTTTCATTATCTTTAAGCAATACAATATTTGTTAATCCCCAAAAAAAGGAAATAATGAACCATGCATAAGGCTTATTAAATATAGAGTTAAGTTTAAGTGGAAATGATTGTTGTGATGAAGTAGTATGTTGCTGGTTTGTGTCCATCTACCATACCCCCAATCATCAGTTTGTTAAAAAGCCATACAGTATCTATAGCAGAATGTGTAAATTCTGATTTTGCTTTATTGAAGTGAGGATTAACACCAACGCCTAGCATTCCTCCATGTTTCGAATAATTTATCATCATATCTTCACCACTAGTATTCTTATGTTGATAAGAAGATGCCATATCTGCAAGAACCATCATCAAAAAAGCAGGGCATTGCTCAATGTAAATAAAGTTATCATCATTATATATTCTACAGTACTTTAGGATTCTTTCCCCATAGTATTCTTTAGCATCTGTTTTTACTTTTTCGATATCAGTTGATGGGTCTACAATAATAGGAATCCGAAGAATCGCAGATGAATCAGAAGAATACTGATACAAATCTTCACGATTATGGTATAAATCACTTAATGCAGCTACTGTGTCATTAATGTTTCGCCCTTTGTAATCCAAGATAAATTAATCATCAAGTTGTTCTTCAACAAGTTCAAGAAGATAGTCTCCGAAATCATCTGCAATGACCTCGGTCTTTTTATATCCCGAACCATCGTCCTCTGCAAAAATGACCTTCGGCTCGCCGTTATCATCAGTATCGGAATGATCGAGGAACACCATTCCGCCGTCATCTTCGGTCCTTAACGCTACCCAAGCATCAGAAATACTTCCGATTGCTCTTTCATGAAGGGTCCACTCGACCATGCACCCTTCATAATCGCCGTCATCTTCAAAATCTTCATTGATTATTCCGAAAAGCTCAACTCCGAAAAATTCGATATAGCCAAACTTTGAAAGATACTCCGTTTCCTGCTCGGATAACTTGAGCCCGAGAAGCTGCTCGGCTTTTTCAATAACTTTGGAAGATTTCCTACCGCCTTTATCAAAGTCCTCACATTTTTTCACAAGTTTGATTGCCTTATCAAAGCTTTGCTTGCTCATAAAACGCACTCCCCTTTCATAACACTACCTTATCAGAAAAATCAGAGTTGACCACATAATAAACAGCCTTTTCCTCCGGCTTAAAATATATCTCGACAGTCTTGACCCTGCCGCTGAATTTGCTCTTGTAATCGGCTTCAACTGCGCTCTTGATATCGGTAAGATCAAATTCCTCTCCGCCAAACTGTATCTTTACTGTTTCCTTTTTGACAGCGGATTTTACCGTTTTGGCTTTTTCGGCGGTCTTCTTTGCCGGAGAAGCCTTCTTCGCGGCAGCAGTTTTTGCAGTCTTTTTCTCCTTTGTAGGAGCCTTTGCTGTTTCGGTCTTTGCAGCTGCCGTTTTCTTTGCCGCGCGTGTCTTTTTTGCGACAGGCTTTTCAGCAGTTGCAGCTGTTTCTTTTACAGTCTCTGTTGCTGCCTCTGCAACAGTTTCGACCTTGGTCTCAGTAACAGTTTCGGTTTTCTTTTTTCTCGGCATAAGGATTACCTCCGTTTCATTTTAATATTTTCATTATATCGCATTATTATTGTGTTGTCAAGAGATACTTTTGCCCATATTCGTTTTTATGTTGATTGAATAATTAAATATTTGAGGTATATCATTTTTCTGCATTCCAAAACGAAACATTATACCCCTCTGAAACTGCGCTGATAAAACTCCTTGAACTCCTTCAGCTTGCTGCGGCTTATCGGTATGCGCTTTGCTTCTCCCGAAAACCTGATGACAGCTTCATTTTTCTCGATCGAATAGACATACTCCGTATTAACAAGAAATCCAGAATGAACGCGGAAAAATCCCGATGTCCGAAGATCTTTCTCGAGCTTTGAAAGAGAGCCTGTAAACGCGAAGGTCTTGCCGGAATCCGCAAACATCGTTATCGTGTGCTGCCGCGACTCGAAATATGCGATCTCTGTCAGCGCGATGCGCAGCTGACTGTCAAGATTGTGAAGAACGATCTCTTTGTGAGATTCTGTGTACTTCTTTACAAGCTTTTCCACAGCGCTTCTGAAACGAACGTCAAGCTCTGATTTTCGGAGATACGCCTGCGCTTCATAATCAAACGCCTCAAATACATAATTATCGAACGAGGTCACGAAAACAAGCAGAACGCCGCTTCCCTGCTCCCTGAGTTTTCTTGCGACATCCATGCCGGTGCAGTCAGAAAGCTGGATATCAAGAAAGAGCATATCAAAAACTATACCCTTTGAGTGATCATCAATAAAGCTTTCCCCGCTGTCATATTCATTGACCGCAAAATCTACATTCAGACGGGAAAGCTCCTCGGTCAATCTGCGGCAGAGC
Organism: uncultured Ruminococcus sp.; assembly: GCA_902776945.1. Taxonomy (GTDB): domain Bacteria; phylum Bacillota; class Clostridia; order Oscillospirales; family Ruminococcaceae; genus YE71. Next base: position 8,398 of record CACYSH010000051.1, on the reverse strand, counting down.
AGCTCACGCATATCCTTTTCATCATCAACAACAGCTATCCTTATCATGGCATCACCTTCTTTTGTCTTTTCTAAGTATAGCACAAAACAGCGTATTTTTCAAGATACAGTTTTGATTGATTTTTTGATGACAAATCAGCCCAATGCAAGATCTCAGCCGCAGTCATAATTGTAAGCGACCCTTGAAAAATCGTGCTTTTTAAGATTCCCCCTCGGTATCAGGAAAGTCGCCGTGCCCATATCGCCGAACATTATCTCGATGTCGTTTTCTTCGTCAGATATGCTGTTCAGCTCGAACAGAACGGTATCGAAATCTTTCAGCCCGTAATCGTGCGAACGCGGGTCTTCCTGCGTGAAATAGGGGTATCCTCCCGTGAAGGCTTCGATCTTGCCGTTTCGCTCGCATATGTTATTGTAATCATCGCTGCCGATATCAAACGCGGAGGTTATCTCCTCGGCTGAAAGCTCGTTGTAGCACTCGATAAACACTTCTTCCATGCGGTGATCGAAAAATGTGGGCTGCATCACATCGGGCGCGTTCGGCACAAGCCTGAATTCCCCTTCAAACGGAAAATCGCCGTACTCGTTTTTATACTCGGGCAGGTCGTTCTCGGTTATCAGCTGATCTTTATCAAGTATCTCCCTGTGGTAGATAACACGGAAATCGCTCTGATCGGTAAGGTCGTCCTCGTTCATTCCGAACATATCGTGAGCGTTCGATATGAAAAACTGCAATATGCCCTTCTGCGGCATATCTCTCAGATAGGGCAGCTCTTCCAGATTTAGCTGTGCCAGCAGACGCATGGTATTGCCCTCGCTGTCCTTCGGCAGCTCCATAGACTTCGGGAAATACGGCAAACCTCCCAGCTTACTCGAAAGCTGCGTAGTTCTACCTTTTTTGATACTGAACCTTATGCAGGGCAGCGGAGGAAGCTCCCACGATACGTTTGCAAGCACCTCTTCGATGTAAGGCTTTTCGGGCTCTTTGGCAGGTGCGGCGATCGGGTTTTCCTCATAAACTGCATTGCCCTCCTCCTCGGATTTGCTGCTGCCCTGCCGTTTGTTTTCTCTATCGCCTATTACCGGCTTTACAGAACCCGGCAGTTCATCTAAAAGTTCGTTCACTTTCAATTGGGGGTTCGGTTTGGGTATCCTTATCTCGCGCAGGTTATCGCAGCCCCAGAATGAAGTGTATTCAAACTCGATAAAGCTCTCGGGCAGGTATATCACCTCGGGGGTCTTTCTTCCATTGAAGGCGGGCGCCGAAAGCTCTCTTACACCATCGGGAACATACACTGTCGTATCGTTCCCCTTGTACTTTATTAGCACATCATTTACGATCACAAAGTCTTCCTGCCTGTCCTTCATCCACTGAGTATTGCTGAAAGCATAGCTGCCTATCCTGTTAAGGCTTTTGGGTATGGTTATATCCTTCAATGCCCTGCACTCATAAAACGCATTGTCACCGATTGCCGTAACACCCTCGGGAATAACAACCTCTGTAAGCTCGCCGCATTTCCTGAAAGCATCGCTTGCTATTTTGGTTATGCCATCGGGTATAACGACTTTTGTCACACCCTTTCTCGGCGAATAGCTGACAAGCGTATCCCCGTCGATGAAAAGACCGCCGAAAAAGCCCATGCCCCATGCAAAAGCCGCTGCCTGTCCGTCTATCACATTGTCGTTGTGTCCGCCTTCGCGCTGCGCCTGAAAATACAGCCTGTCATTGTGATAATGGATATGCGTCCAGCTCATCATCGGGTAGTGCAGACGCCTGTACAGTGCGGCGTCGCTGACCGCGCTCAATTCCTCGCTGCCATAGCTGACATACATCTTCCCCGCAAGCGGGTAGTATTGTTTGGTAAAGCCCTCCCACCATTTGGGTATAGGCGCTGGAGATACAGCAGCTATGGAGAAAAAGCTGTCGCTCATGTGTCCTGCCCATACAGCGAACATTCCCGCCATGCCGTGACCGCCCAATATGACGCGCACATCTTCATCAAGCTCAAGCTCATTTATCAGCACAGGCACTATATCGGCTTCAAGCTCGTCAAGCAGCATCATCGCACAGTCCGATTTTTCATAGCTTTTATCATTCCGTCCGTACTTCGCCGCCCCGAAGCCTATGGACTTACCCTGTGTGGGCAGTATACATTCGGGACAGGTATTTTTCGGCGAAAGAGCCTTATCCCCGCCGAAAGGAAAGTAACTGCTTGTTATCTCAATTATGCCTTCGCGGTCTTTCACTATCTGCTCAGTGTCGAGCCTCACGCACTCATCGCGTGAAAGCTCGATGACCGCAAGCGCAAAGGGCGCGTCGGTAAACCTTGATATCTTCCAAAACAGCTCGTCTGCCGTTTCTAAGCCGAGTTCATAGGTCAGCATTATCAGCAGATATTTCGCGCCGTCCTGCTTGCCGACCATATATTTCCGTTTGCCTGTACGCTCTGTTTCGCCTTGTGTATATTCTATGTTCATGCCGGTTCAACTCCTTTTGATGCGGTGATCTTGGGATAATTCGGAATTATCATCACCATTTAAAGCCTTTGTCTGCTTTCTTCTGCCAATACCGCAGACTATGAACGGTATCAGCCCCGCCGCCCAGATGAACAGCGCTAACACAAATGCTGCTAAAATGGCTCTGCTGCGAAGGTTCATCACATCGATTATCATAAAGCAGTATCCGAAACCATAGAGGGCGATATACAGCCCTAAATGTATCGTATGAAAGAGCTTGTTTTTCAGCCACAAGACCGTCAGGAAAGTATCTGCAAAAAGTGCCGCAATGATATAAGGTAGGATCACCGCGCCGGAATCTATCCGCAATAGATTTTCTTTTATTTCCGAATAACCTGCCGCTGTCCAGAGCGAAAGAAGCGCATTCCCGATAAGTCGAGTGATCACTGCTGTCTTTATCATCGACCTCGCCGAGCGCAGTTTTTTGTTCTCCATGACCTCACCCCTTTACGGGACAATACCCCGCCAGCCGAACTATCTCCTGACCCTCTTCCGAAAGCATATAGTCACGAAGCCTGCGGTAAACGCTGTCCTGTGACTCGTCGGAGCGTATGACAGCATAATAAGCCGCAGTAAATGGGTATTTTTCGCTGACAAGGTTTTCATTATCGGGGGAAACTCCGTCTATGCTTATGACCTTAATGTCGGGATTCTTATACAGATTGTTTATGTAGTAATAATATGTATACCCGATAGCCGCCGATTCGTTCTCATACTCCGCAACGCTCTCGATCAGCGAGCCCATCTCCGCAGCAACAAAAGCAACGGGAGCTTCCGCCATGGACTCGCCCTGCATGACAAGCTCCTCCATAGCGGTCTGACTGCCCGAATTCTTCGTGCGCTGAAAAGCGCGTATCTTCTCGTCCCTTCCGCCGATTTCTTTCCAATTGGTTATCCTGCCGCTGTAAATATCCCTTATCTGCTGAACGGTCAGACTGTCAACCGGATTATCCTTATGTGTGATGAACACAAATCCATCAAGCGCAACCGGCTCGACCTCAAGAGTCACGCCATTATTCTCGGCTGTATGATATTCGTCCTCCGAGGGCGGCGTGGCGAACACAAGGCGCACCTGTTCTTCGAGTTTGTTCCATTTTCTCTCATGATCGTCGTATTCCTCAACATAATTATCTCTGCCCAAAATAAGATTTTCATACGCCACGTCGGTTTTATTGTGATTGACAAACGAACCGACATAATTGTTTCTGTATTTTGTATCATCCGAAGCCCCGCAGAACTGCCTCGCAAGCTCCGCTGTGATCGGTATAGTCGCAGTGGAACCATCTATCCCAGCAAAGTCCGGTCGGGTCAGAAACTTTTCCTCCGTTATCTGCCGCCAGTTTTCGGAACGGGTGAGCATAACGTTAACATTATCGCCGCCATAGTGACTCGCAAGCTTATCACCTTCACTACCCAGCATACTTTTGTCGGTGGTCAGATATTTATACGCTGCAAATCCGCTGCTGCCGACTATCACAGCTGAAAGGAAGGAAATTATTACTGTAGAAATACTTATCTTTTTCATTCTGTCTGCTCCTTTTTTTATTGCAAAAATGCCAATTATATCAAATCATCTTTTAACTGTCAATAAGTAAAAAGACAAACCTACGTAGAAATCAATTTTGCTCACCATGTCTTTGAATATATTTGTAAGCCTATATGGTGTGCGCATTTTTTTAACGGAGTACATGAGGTATGCTCATAAAAAGCGCTCCTTGACTTCTATTTCACATCATCTGTCAAACGACCTTCGGTTGCCCTTGTTTCCTCAATGAACAAATAGTATTTCGTGCCGGAAGGAAAATCGACCTTGTGCTCCGACAAAGGAACAAACTTGACGGAAACTGTTGCTCTGTTCTTCTCCGCAAATTTGATATCTTCAAAAATGCAGCATATCATATGAGAGATAGGCACATCATTATCATCAACAAAACAGATAAAAAAGATTCTTTTTTCTAAAAACATGATTTTCTTTTTTAAAACAAACATATCGTGGAGCAAGATAAACTCGGCTTTGCTTTTTTTCTGAGGCACAAAATGTCTGCTGTCTAATTCGAGCGGGAGAGTTAGTGCTGTAAAAGCGAACAAAATAACGATCAGCCAGACGCTTTTGATAGAAAAGAAGTGATCCAAAGCGATCAGCAGCAGAATACCAATCGAAAACAAAAACAGATATACCCCGCCAAACAGGTGCAGTTTGCTCCGATTTCCGCACGAAGGGCAAACATATCCTGCGAATGGAAAGAACTTCTCGGGTACTATTTCTCCACACCAAGGGCAGCGTTTTTTCATCATGTTATCGCCTCTCTTTTATTCAAGGTAACAGATCAATTGCTGTATCTCAGCGGTTTATCTGTTCGATTATGTACGGGTCTTTGATCTTTTTGTCCTCCGCAAAGAAAAGTATCTCCGTGACGATCTGCGCGGTCTTTGGGTCGTCGTCTACGAAGGGCAGGAACAGCTTTCCGCGGTGCTGCGAATGTACGGGCAGAACATTTATCATAACGCCGCCCTGTATGTGTATTACGCCGCTGCCAAGATGAATAGCATAGTCCGCACGCTTGCCCGTGATGAAGGCGTGGCTTTTTTCAAAGCGCACGTTTTCCAGCTTGAACAGCTTCGCGGTAAATTCGCATATAGCGCGGCGCATCTCGACGGTGGAATGGCTCGCTTCGGGGTCTACCTGACCCGCGTGTGCAACGCTCACAACGAGATCGACATCTCGCATGACTTCGGAGAAGATCACGTCGGGGATATCGCCTATCTTTATCGGGGTGCCCGTCAAACGGTCGGAGAACTCCACCCATTCGAGCGTCGGGGATTCGATATCCGCAGGCGTGAACCAGTCGGCAAGGGCGTAAATCCTCGCCGCGATGTTCTCCTTGTAGAACACTCTCCGCAGACCGTCCTCCTCGTCGATCGACCAGCGGCGGCTTCTCAGACAGGCTATCGCCTGCTTCGGCTGTATCTGATTGCCCGAATAGCGCAGGGTGTTGTATTTCTCACGCTCATCGTCGGTCTTTAGGTACAGCTCGCGGAATATCTGCTTGAAGGGCTGAACCATGCCGCGGTCGTAGACCAGCTGCTGATACTCACGCCATGTACCCTCGGTGTAAAGGTCAAAGGGGTGCGCGACTATTAGCGGCGTTTCGGGCGGGAGCGCTGTCACAGTGCCGTCCGCGGAAACAAGCCCCTCCTCCGTGAGAAAGCCCGAGCTGCTTCCGTTCATGAACACAAGGTTCCCGATGATAGGCTTGGTGACGGGATTGCCTAGCAGCATGGTAAGCTCACCCGCCTTGTACTCCGTCCTGTCCTCAAGGGAGCGGGCGAACATCGCCTTGGTGCGCCGATACTGCTCCTCAAGTCGGCGGCGGGTCTCCTTTAGCCTGATGACATACTCGTCCTTGCCCAGCTTCGCGGGTATCGATTTCTGCGGCTTGCCGTTTTTCATCACCTCGACAGAAGCCTTGCCAAGCTCGTCCACGGAAAGGCGCAGCGTGACCTCGCAAAACTGCTTCGGCTCGGTAAGCTCCTTTATGCTTTCAAAGACCGCGTTTTCCATACGCAGCGTGAGCCTTGTCACGTCGTCAAAGCCCGCCGCCACCGCGAGGTTTTCCATCGCGATATCGGCTGCATCGCTCTCGCTTTCGCGGCGCTGCTTGCCATAATTAGCGCTCTCCTTGCGGAACTGCTGTATATGAAGGTACCGTTCGGTGAGGTCGCTGTCGGAATTTACGGGCATGAGCATATACGCGGAAAGCATATCCTTGCTGCGCTTTTTGTGTATCGCTTCGAGGGCTTTTGCCTCATCGAGCCTGCCAAGCACTGCGTCCGCGTATTTCCTTGCGCGGGTGTGGTTCGCGCCCTCGGAGATGTACTTCGCCGCGTCATATATGATATTGAACCGTTCCTCGCCTATCTCGGCGTATGCCTCCTTGAACCAGTCAACGGCGAATACGCCGCGCATGAGGTCGTATGCGCCCAGCGGGGTGTAGCGGGATATCTTTGCCATGCGCGCTTCGTCGAGGTCGCTGCGCGTGTGCGCGATGAACCAGAAGCACGCCGAGCGGAAGCCCTTCCATTCCAGCAGCTCGCCGATGATATCTATCCACTCGGGCGAGTATAGCGCCGCCTCCACAAGGCGCTTTTCGGATATGCCCTTGCCCTTTATCGCGGCACTGAGCTTTTCAGCGGTATCGTCCGGCGCGGGTACGCATACGCCCAGCAGATGGCTCAGGCTCTCGCGCTTGGAGGGGGTTTCGCCGCAGCCGTAGGTCATGCGTTCAAGGGTATCCTTGCCGAGAGCGCAGAGTATCTGAACAAAGCGGTCAATGCCGTAAACGAGCGAAATGCCGCTTATGAAATCGGAAAAATCCGACTGCGAATCGCCGCGTTTGAGTTCGGTGTCGAGCACTACGGTTATCAGCTTTTCGTAAACACCCGCCGCGAATTCCACGCAGGGCAGAGTTTCCTCGTTGAGCTCCGGCTTGCGCATACGTAACAGATCTTCAAGCGCTGTGCGGGTATCGTAATCGTAATGCCAGCTGCTCCTGCGCTGCATGAGCTTTCTTTCGCGCTCCCGCAGGGCGCGGACTATGCCGCAGAGAAATTTGAACACCCCTGTATGCCCGTCTGTTTCTTCGATGATATGCCTGTACAGAAAGCCCTCCGAAATGATCCCGAGGAAGGCAGCGCGGACGTAGATACTAATGGCCGCATAGCCTAAGCAGCACATATTGTCGCCGAAATTGCGGCGTCGTATTTTCTCCTTTGAAAACTCCGCGGTGCCGAATTTTTCGGCGAGACGTCGGGAAAGATCAAAATCGCGCTTAAAGCTATCGGGGATATCGTACTTTTCCGAATTGGCTGAAATATCGCTCACCATACGGTCGTCATAAATATATCTTACACGATTTTCCTTATCGCAGACTATCTTTTCGCCGTCGAAATAATAGGACGTGCCGTCGTCGTGCCTGCTGCGCTCAGTCTTTTCAAAAAGATCGTCTCTTGCCGGATAATCGGCGATAAAATGATCGACCGCAAAAGCGAGCTTCGCGTATTCATCTATGGGCGAGAACTTCCTTTCAAGATAAGCTATCACGCCGTCAATCTGTCTTTCATGGGCGAGGGTAAGCTCCGTTCTAACGAGCTGCGATCTTTCAAAGGGCATGAAGCCGAACAGCTGCCGCTTGATCTTCTCAAAGCCCGTGCAGCCCGAAAGCGACATTCTCAGCGGGAGAAGCAGATAGGGGTCATGTATCTCCTCATCATAGAACTTGTCCCACAGCTCGGGGAAGGCGATCACTCTATGCCCCTTTTCGTCGTGCTTGTTGGTGTAGAGCCAGCGTGTGTTACCGAGAAGCACCTCCTCGCCGTCGTCGTTTACAAATTCGAGGTTCTTGTTATCCTCAATGAGGCGGTCGAGCTTTTCAAGTATCGGCTTGAAATCGGGAAGGCTGCCCGTACCGCCGAACGCCTCCGAAGCTGGGAAAAAGCGCAGGAAGGTCTTCTTGCACTCGGCGTAATATTCATCATCACGGGAGGGGGGGTATGAGTCGGTTTCGCGGTAAAGTCCGTAGCCGTATGCGGGGGCAGAGTCATTCCCGGGAGATAATCTGTCGAGAAGTATCTGTTCTTTTACGCTCGGATTCGTAACGAGCGCTGCAAGAGGGCGCAGCTTGGCGTACTCCTCTTTTCTGTCCTCATTTTCGGACAGCTGCAAAAGTATATCCAGCCCCGCCGTGCGCTTTTCTTCCTTTTTGTCAGAGAGAAGCCGCTCGGCACAGGCATACAGCTTGTCCCCTGTCAGCTGCATAAGGAAATCCAGCGCGTTCCTGCGGATGTCTTCTGCCTTGTAGCGCAGCATATCCTCGATGAGCGTG
>CACYSH010000050.1:18676-23843 GCA_902776945.1 uncultured Ruminococcus sp. | reverse complement strand
ATCTTCGCCACCCTGAACACGATGGTACGAACAAGTTCGTACCGTCGTCTTCCTCCTCGACTAACGCCAGTTAGCCTTCGTCGTCATCGGTCTGAACTACGGTTCAGACAGCACTCGTGTTCATGGCGGCGAATCTTGTCACGAATTTGGTCGAGGAATAGTATAAAAGCTGCCCTGCTTTGGCTTTTTGCTTTTCAATAAACAAAGCAGCGTCACAACTTGTCCGTGGGGCGCTGCTCTTTTTTTGTCTATTTGTTAGCTATCAGGTAGCAGCGCCGCCCTTATGGGACGCGATGAATCTCTTAAGATCCTGCGGGTTGGCGCACTTTTCAAGCGCAACTTCCATAGTGATAACTCTCGACGCAACGAGCTTCGCAAGCTCCTGGTCGAGGGTCTGCATTCCTGCGGATTTACCGGTCTGCATTGCGGAACCGATAAGGTGAACCTTATCGTCACGGATCATAGCCTTGATCGGGTCGGTGGCGTTCAGGATCTCGCAGACAGCTACACGGCTTGTACCGTCAAGAGTACGGCAAAGGGTCTGCGTGCAGATACCAACAAGAACGGTCGCCAGCTGAGTTCTGATCTGGTGCTGCTGGTGAGCCGGGAAAACGTCGATGATACGGTCAACGGTGGAAGGAGCCGAGGTGGTATGAAGCGTACTCATTACAAGGTGTCCGGTTTCGGCGGCGGTTACGGCAGCTTCGATAGTCTCGAAGTCACGCATTTCTCCGACGAGTATAATATCCGGGTCCTCACGAAGTGCGGCACGGATAGCAAGCGCGAACGAGGGAACGTCGCCGCCGATCTCACGCTGGTTTACCATGCAGCGCTTGTGAGCGTGCAGATACTCGATAGGGTCTTCGATCGTGATGATGTGAGCCGACTTGTGCAGATTAACGTGGTCGATCATAGCCGCAAGCGTTGTGGATTTGCCCGAACCGGTAGGGCCCGTAACAAGCACCAGTCCACGGGGACGCATTACGAACTCGGAAAGAACAGGCGGCAGGTCGAGGTCGGTGAACGTAGGAATATCGTTGCGGAGCAGTCGGATAGCGATAGCCGTAAAGCCTCTCTGACGGTATACGTTTACACGGTGACGGAAACCACGGGTGGAAACGTATGTAAAGTCGGTGTCGATATGGTCGCGGATCTGCTGCATCTGGCGCTCGTTGGTCATCTGGCGGCAGATACCCTGAATGTCGATCTCGGTCATATCGGGGTAGGACGAGAGTTTTCTCAAGTTACCGCCCTGTCTTACGATAGGGGGGATACCTACGGTGAAATGCAGGTCAGAACAGCCGAGAGCGCGGGATTCGTCAAGGATTTTGTTAATGTCAATTGGCATAGTTGATTACCTCCACTAATTTGATCAATGAGTGCAGCCCGCAGGCACGCACGCATTGTAAAAGTTTCCAAAAAATATTATACGGCGTATGTTACACGAACCAGCTCTTCCATTGAGGTTATGCCCCTCTGGATAAGCTCGGAAACGTTGTCACGAAGCAGCTTGCAGCCCTGTTCTCTTGCAAGAGCCTGAATTTCGTCCGCCTTTGCGCCTCTTGTGATAAGCGCCTGCATTTCGGGCGTGGAAAGAAGTATCTCGTGGATAGCGGTTCTTCCCTTGTAGCCTGTGCCGTTGCAGTAGGGGCAGCCGCCCGGGTGATTTGTGTAGACCTGCATCGGCTCGTCAATACCCATGAGCTTCATATCCTCTTCGGTAGTCATGTAAGGATCCTTGCACTCGGGGCAGAGCTTCTTAGCAAGACGCTGTGCGCAGATACCGATAAGCGAGGTCGCAACCATGTAAGGAAGTACGCCCATATCCACAAGACGGGTAACGGTCGAAGCCGCGTCGTTGGTGTGTATTGTCGAAAGAACCATGTGTCCGGTGATAGCGGCACGGATAGCGATAGTCGCTGTTTCCTCGTCACGCATCTCGCCGACCATTATAATATCGGGGTCCTGACGAAGTATGGAACGCAGGGCAGCCGCGAAGGTCATGCCTGCCTTGTCGTTTATCTGGCACTGGTTGATATTGGCGATCTTCTTTTCAACAGGGTCCTCAACGGTGATAACGTTAAGGTTAGGCTTTGCCATTTCGCCGAGCGCCGCGTAAAGCGTGGTAGACTTACCCGAACCGGTAGGACCCGTAACAAGGATAACTCCCTGCGGAACCTTAAGGCACTGGCAGAATCGCTCATAGTTATAGTCGGTCATACCGAGGTCGGTGATCTTTCTTACCATCGAGTCGCCCGCGAGGATTCGGAGAACGACCTTTTCGCCGTAAACCATAGGAAGGTTCGATACACGAAGGTCAAGGATAGTGCCGTCAACCACCTGCGACATACGACCGTCCTGCGGTACGCGCTTTTCGGCGATGTTCATGCCCGATGTGATCTTGAAACGGGTAACAAGCGCCATGTGCAGCGAGGACTTGATCTCCATAAGCTCGATAAGGTCGCCGTTTACACGGATCCTTACTCTTGTGAAGTCCTTGAAAGGCTCGATATGAATATCGGTAGCCTCCTTACGAGCCGATTCCTCGATTATCTTCGTAGCGAGCTTAACGATAGGCGCGTTGTCAACACGGTCGTTCGAAGCCTCTGCCACGAGATCGTCAAGGCTCATCTCCTCTTCCTTCTCCTTGGTAGCCTCCTCGATGATAGCGTCGGTGGTACCCTGAGAATATATCTTACCGATAGCGCGGTTTATAGCCGTTTTTGTACCGTATCTGAAGCTGACAGGGCCGCCTGTGATACCGCGGAGCGCTTCTGATGCCTCGAAGTCCATAGGATTCTCGGTAGCGAATATGGCTCGTCTGCCCATTTTTTCAAGGTAGATACAGCAGTATTTTCTCGCGATCTCCTCGGGGATAGACTTTACAAGCTCGGGCTTAAGATCGTATTTATCAACATCCTCGTACTGAACGTTAAGTCTTTCCGCGAGCGCCTCACCGAGTGCATTTTCGGTAACGATATGCCTTTCAAGGAGCAGGTCGCCGAGCTTTTTGCCCTTATTTTTGTCTTCTTTAAGGGCCTTAAGAAATTCGTCAAGCTGTTCTGCGGTAATAAGCCCCTTATTGACAAGATGTTCACCAATAGGTATGTTCTTCATATATGTGATACTCCAATCTCCGCAGCATTTTCTTTATTTTCGGGAAAGCAGCCTGCCGCGATAAGCTGCTGCCGTTTACTATATTGTACCCCAAAGGGAGCTATTATACTATAATTGATTTCAGCCGTCGCGGAATACTCTCAGTATGGTTCCTCTTGAAGCCAGCTTGAAACGTACCGGCTTGCCGCAGTATTTTTTCAGCGCCTCATAAGCCTCCATATCGGCGGGATTCGGTACGACGAAATATTTCACGCCGTCCTTTTCCTCCAGCGGAATGCAGCAGTATTTCTCAAAAAGCCCGCTCTGAAAAAGCTCGCATACTTCGTCCAGCCATTCGTCAGTGAAAATGAACTCTCTCTGATTCCAAAGCTCCAGCCCGAACATCTTGCCGAGCTTTTCGATGAACGTGGGGCTTTCCTCTGCGCCGAGTTTTTCCTTCATCTCGTCTACGACAGGTGCCATTCTTTTGGGGATATAGTACCTGTCGAGCGCTCTGGCGATCGCGCTTTTCGTGCTGTAACAGGCAAAAGGCACGCAGCCGGTAGTATTTCTTATCTCGTCCGACGCGAAAAAATCCAGCGGGTCGTTCGTCGCAAAGCGTATCTTTTTTCCGACCCTTACCAAAGGTATAAATTTATATTTTCTAAGCGTTTCCTCTTCAAAAAGATCGATCAGCTCGCCGTTAAATTCAAATTGATCGAGATCGACAAAATCGCAGTTCATCCGCTCCGCCAAAACCTCGCCGAGCTGACTTTCGGTGAGCCAGCCCTTCTCGATAGCAATATCGCCTATCCTTTTCCAGCGGTTTTCTTCCTTTTTGGCTTCTTCACGCAATACCGAAAGCTGCTCTTCGGTGATAAAGCCCTTCTTCACAAACTGATCGACAACCGTGCTGTGATTATCCATTAAGCCTTCCTCCGAATCAATCAATTTTATCCTTGCCGTACAGCTGATCTATTTTCTTCAAAATATCCTTCCATCCTGCGAGCCTGAAAACCACCTTGCCGCCGACAAGCTCTTTAAGCGCATCGTAGGTCTCGGTCTTTGTGGGATTATCTGCCGCGAAATAAACGGTGTCGCCATGGTCGGAGATCGGGAAGCAGCAATATTTCACGGCGGTCTCATAGGGAATCTTTTTGAGCAGTTTTTTCGGAGGATTTACCTCAGCCACTTTGCAAAGCCCGACGTTAAAATACCTCGCCGCCTTTTCAATGGTAATAGTTTCCTCTTCCTCCTCGTCGTCATCTTCGTCGGGAGGCTCCGGCTCTTTAACGCCGTACACTTTGTCGATCTCTTTCAGAATCGCCGAAGGCACGCCCATTTTCGCAACGATGTCGTGTCCGGTAAAACCGCGTAATGTGTCCATCATCTCGAAATTATGCGGCTCGTCGGTAACAACAACGAATCTTCTGCCTTGCCACCCCACAATACAGGCGCAGTATTTTTTCGCGACCGTCAGGGGGACATCTTTCATAAGCTCTTTTTTGGTTTCATCGCTTTCCGCCCATTTTTCTATATCAAAAAAAGGTACGCCGAAGTACGCAGCCATTATTTCCGCGATCTGTCTTTCATTATAAATACCATATTCAATAAGAATATCGGGAAATTTCTTTTGCTCATGCTCCTTAAGATCCATTTTGATCTCGTAATACTGCGGGTAAGTAATGTGACCATTCTTAACAAAATATTCGATAGCCGGGAGACCGATCATTTTATCACTCCTGTCCTCAGTAAAAAACGTTTTCACAAAATGCCGCAATTAAGCGGTTCCCCTGAATCGGTTTATCTGTAAAAATTTTTAATAAAAAATCATTAACGCTATTGAATTTATAAAAAAAGTATGCTAAAATAATAATACAGAATTTTTATAAAGGAGGTTTTAAAAAATGCCCAATGAACTTCAATACAATCTATTCATATCGGTCATTTACGTTTTCATGTTCCTTTTCGGCGCGACGGTCGGCAGCTTTCTGAACGTCTGTATCTATCGTCTGCCGAAGGAGGAATCGCTCATCAAGTCAAATTCTCACTGCATGAAGTGCGGAACGCC
>CACYSH010000050.1:0-18641 GCA_902776945.1 uncultured Ruminococcus sp. | reverse complement strand
GATCTCCCCGCGCTACACGGTTGTCGAGTCGCTGAACGCCATTGGCTGGCTGCTTATCTCGCTTCATTTCGACATCATCTCCAGCGCCGCGATGATGGTACACACGGTTCTGTGCTGTCTTGTTTATTCGGCGCTGCTCGTTATCTTCTTTATGGACTGGGACACGCAGCTTATCTCGACTCCCGTAGTTATTTTCATTGGTCTGCTTGCGATACCCGATGTGCTGTTGGGACCCCATTTCGCGGGTATCGAGCTTCGTTTCATGATAATCGGGCTGTTCACGACAAGCCTGCCGCTGCTGCTGATCTTCCTTATTTCGAAAGGCAGAGCAATGGGGCTTGGCGACGTTTATCTTATGGCTGCGGCGGGGCTTTTCCTCGGCTGGCAGCGCGGACTGGTCGCCCTGTTTATCGGCGTGATCATCGGTGCGATCGCGGGTGTTATTCTGAAGGCACGCGGCGGAAGCTCGCAGTTCGCATTCGGTCCCTGGCTTTCGGTGGGAATACTTATCGCCATGCTGTGGGGCTGGGAGATTTGCAATCTCTATATGAGCTTTACGGGTCTCGGCGAGCTTATCTACGGCGACGGCTATGTAAGCAACCTGCCGCGGGACTTCTACTTTGACATCATATTCAATACCGAAGCCGCATAAATTTTCGCTAATGTCTGATTGCTCAAAAAATCCTCCGAACCCCACAAGAGTTCGGGGGATTTTTTCAGCGCCCGGGCGGTTCCGAGACCGTCCGGGGCTTAAAATTAATAATCGCTTAAAACTCGGGTATCAATTGACAGATGCAATAGTATTGATCACCTTCTGGCGTTGCCGCCCTGGTCATTGCTCTGACCCTGTCCGTTTTCGTTGCTGTTACCGCCGCCAGCGCCTGCTTCGCCGCCGCCGCTTTCACCGGATTCGCCGCCAGCGCCTCCGGCTCCGCCTGCACCACCGGCGCCTCCGGCTCCGCCTGCGCCACCTGCACCACCGGCTCCGCCAGCACCTCCGCCTGCGCCGCCGCCGGCTCCACCGCCGCCGCCTGCGCCACCGGCTCCGCCGCCGTCATTCTTGATCTCTGCCTCGCCGGGATTGGTAAAGAATATCCAGATAGTGTTGTCAACGCCGGAAGCCATAGGGTCATAGTAGCCCTCGCCGTCGTCGTCAAGACCCGCTATCTTTGCGCCGGGATGGTAATCGTCAACGCCTACGCCCGTTGTAACTCTGTTTATCGTTTCCTTATTGCGGATATTGACAAACTCAAATGTTTCGGAATACTCATAGCTCTTGTCAAAGTTAGGAATAAAATCCGGGTTGGGCTTGCCAATGCTTGTAGCCACGTTGATCTCGTCCTGTGTTCCGATGTTCATTGCCATTGCTCTTACAGCGATAGTCATGCTCTGCTGCTTTTCAGCGGAGTTGTACGTCGGTACAGAAAACTGGAAATCATACTCGTCGAAGGTGCTGCTGGAGATCGCCGAACCAAGGGGCTTAAGCGTAGTGCCGCCTATAACGCGCCCTCTTTCGAAATCGCCTCTCGCGCCCTTTACAGAGATAGAGCGGTAATTGTTGCTGAGTTTGATGTAATTCTTGTTATCGTTGATCTCGGTAGCCGACGGCACAGAACCGTCGTTGCAGACAACTCTTATACCGGTAGCGTAGCGAAGACTTCCGTTAAGGAGCTTCGACATAGTTAAAGCTATCTGCTCCTCGTATGCCTTGTTTGTAATGTTTGTGAAGGTTTTCTGCGACGGTCTGAGTATCATTACAACCGCTGTCATAATAACGCCCATAAGTATCATTACAACAACAAGCTCAACGAGGGTAAAGCCCTTTTGTAACTTACGTTTCATGATTATCCTCCTTCCGCCGGTCAATCAGGATACACCGCTTCAATGGTATCATCATCGTGTATCGTAATGATGCACTGACCGAGTGCATGATGAGTAATATCATTGACATTCAGCGTATATTCCTTGAACAAAAAGCCTTCGCGGTAGAAATCGAAGTGCATCGGCGAATCCTGCTGCAACACGATGTCAAGATCGGGATATTTAAAGCCGAAAGCGATCGCGGAAGGAACCATAGCTACGGGGTCGCCGTGTTCATCGTGAAGGGTATAATCCGTAAGCTGAGGAGAAAGCGAGCGGCAGAAAAGATTCGATGAATGCTTGTATCCGCCTGCGTCAAGGTCTCCCTGATAGATAGTGCCGCCCTTGATCTTCACACGAACGTCATAGTTCACGGGAGATTCGTTTATCACCTTGATCTTGTACTTATCCTCCGCCTTGGAATACGCAACCTCGTCATTGCCGACGATACTGGTAGAGAATGATTTCAGCTGGAAATCAAATTTAGTATCATTCTTACCGGTTCTCGAAGCCTGGTACTCCGTTGTGTCCATAAACGGCTCATAGGGGGCGCCAAACTGATCCTTAAAGGTCAGTTTTGAGCCGCCTCTTTCCGTGTAAACGATCGTATAATCCTGACTTGTACCTCCATACAGCTCCAGACCATCGACTCTGCCGTTCTGTATGGCAGCCTGCTGGTGGGCAAGCTCATCGTCGCGGCGCTGGTTGTGGGTATTGTACTTTACCGCGGTAGCAAAAGCCATTGTAACGGCTGCCGTACCAACCGAGAAGACCGTCATGGCAACGAGAACCTCTACAAGGCTCATGCCTTTATGAAGTTTCCTGAACTTGTTCATTATGATCTCCCTCCTTAGTACTGGTAGTACTGTAACTTGACAGATTTAGTATCCTGATTTGTATGATTCTTTACGCCAACATAGTCAAGCAGCGAGCCGTCAGCCATTGAGCAGTCCTTATGATTCATCTTGTTATCGCCGCAGAAGTTTACCTTAAGACCCTTGATCTGTCCGAGAAGTCCGGTCTGACCCTCAGTATATCCGCCCGACTCAAACATAGCCATTTTGATATTGGAGTTGATACCGTAAATCAGACCCTGCGCTCTCCATGCACTCGAAGCGTTTCCGGCCCAGTTTTTGAAAGCTGTTCCGCTGGCATCGCCGGGTGCGCCGCCCTTGATGAAGGTAAAGCCGACATCGTTCGGTATCATGTACATGATAACGCTGTCGCCGTCCTGCTTGTCAAACGTATTATGCCTGAAGTTTTCGGCAACACTTGCGCTGCTGGTTAAGTCAGTAGTGGGGTCAACCGCGTCAAAGTTGCCTACAATAACGCCGTCTTTCGGATCCCCGCTTGCACCCATCCATATAGCACCCTGTCCGGAACCGCCTTCGGGGTCGGTAGAAGCGTCAACGCCTTTGGGGTCGATATGATAGGTAGCTACTCCTTCTGTTCCGCCATCATCAACAAAGGAAGCAGAAGTCTTAAGATCGTGGGTTGCGCCGATTCCATCCTTATAATACAGACAAGCATCGCCATCGTATTTTGTACCTGTCTCACCTACTACGTCCATGCCGTCCATCTTATTGGGATCATAATACATATAGTATACGAAAACCGGATGCGCCGGATCGACATTGTCTGTGTTTACTCTGAACGTAGCGCCCTCCTCACCAAGCGGCAGAGCTATTACAATGTCCTCATCAGTCAGCACGATAGAATAATTTATATAATCTATATTACTGAATAAACCTTTCATAGGAGCGCACTGTTCAGGAGTGAACTTCATGCTTGCGTTGATATAATAGCAACAATATTTTTGGCCGTTGGAATAAGAACCCAAAGGACAAGCCGGATCTGTATTTAGCGGATCGTCTACAACAACCTTAGCTAAGGAACCGTCCTTTTTCTTGTATTGTGAAGTCGATGTTACCTTGTGAGTAGTGGGGTCGATCACAAATTTACGCAGCATAGCCTCTGCGTACTTGGAAGAAATATCCTTAGCCGCCTGTTCATACTCAGTTGTGTGTGTAACGGTGTGGTCGTTTTTTATGCTCATAGTGAAGATGTCGTTAGCGGAGCAATCACCATAAAGCTGGCTCAGGGTCTTTTCCTGAACATAGCCGGACTGAGCGTCGTAACCTTTCTTCGGGAACTCGTTTCTCACCTTTGTTCTGTCGATAGCGCTGCTTCTCGTTCCGCCGTCAGAAACCTTTATATAATTGTACATATCGGTAGCTTCGTTGCCGGAAGAATCATATATCTTTCCGTCGGTGCCGATCTTGTAGGTTTTGATCGTGGATTCCTTGATCGAATAACGCCTATCATCGCCGGGGAAGTTTTCCTTTTCGGCAACTATTATATCGCCCTCGCAGTAGAAATTCTTGCAGTCGATCACGCCGTGTCCGCCGTCGCCTGTGAAGAAGTAAACATTGCCCTCAACAAAAACGTCGCCGTCAACCTTGAGCTTATTAAGAGACATAAGCACAATGGAACCGTCCTGAGAATCAATGGGATTTCCTTCGTTGTCATGACCGATATAGGCGTAAACATTGCCGTGTATCTTGGTCTCGCTGTTGGTCTGATAATTCCAGAGACCGTCCTCGGTGCCGCCCCATTCTGTGGGTTCGTTTTGCGGGAATACGGATCTTATTTCCTCGGCTTCAAGCTCGAAGTTATGATCGCCTGCATCACCGGAGGGAATACCGCCGAGAATGATACCGTGCGTGTAAACGTCGATCTGATTCTTTGAATAATCAGCCGCGCTGGTATCAGTCTGACCGAACTGGATAGAGTCGCCCTTTGGCAGAATGAGTTTCTTGTCAACCTTTACGAAACCGTCGTAATTGCCAAGCTTGGTTGAATCGTAGCCGGACTGTCCTGGAACTTTCTTGTTAGCGTCGATCTTTCCGACCTGAGTGCCGATGACGTTGCCGTCATTCTTAACAGTCAGATAACCGTCAACGATCAGCGTAGGAGCCTGATCAAAATCGGTCGCGGGGCTATCGAAGTCGTTTTGACCGTGAGTGGTGTTGGTCATATCCTTCATCGTGTAAGTGTCGTCGAATCTTACGCTGAACTCCGAGTAGATATGAGCCTTAAGACTGGTTCTTGACAGCTTTTTGTAGGTAGAGTCGTCAAGGTCGCTCTTTTCGATGTAGATACTTCCGTCGATACCGTTGGTGAGCTGTTGGTTTCCGATCAGCTTACCTAACTGAGACTCAACCGTGTGCGAAACGACCCTGTTTCTCGACATGGTGGATTCAAAGAGTACGCTTGCGGTCTGGGTCTGAGTTGCGTAGGTGCAGACAGACTCAACAACGAAGGAAGAAGTACTGGTCATGTAGATATGAAGCTCGGTCTTGCCGAAATTCGCGTCAAAATCAGACTGAACCGCACCGGTGGTCTGATTTACCATGCTTACGTCAATTATCTTGGGGCTGGTCTGAGTAGCGCCATTAGCATAGGTCATCAAATCGGCAAACAGATTCTTTTTCTTGTCTTCGTCACCAGGATTAGAATACTCTAATTCCTTGGCTTCCTTGTAACCTTCGATAAACTCAGTCAAAACCTTTTCCGCCGTCAGCTTTGCCTGAGTTTTCTGCACGTTTCTGCTTGACACCTTGGTAGAGTGATGTATTACGTCAAGACATATTGATGTCAGCGTAAACAGCACCATTACCATGATCACGACAGTCAAAAGCACGGAGCCTTTTCGGTTGCCGCGATGCCAAGCCTTCCCTTGTTTCAACATGACAATTACCACCTTTCATAGTTCTATAGATTTTAAAAATTTTAACTAATTTATATTTATCATAGCAGGAACACCCCCCTAAAGGGCTGTTCCTACCATAACAAATGCTATAATATGTTCTCTGTTATTCCGCAATATCGGAAACCGCGTTTACAGAGTCGCCGTTCTCTATTGCCGCGTTTACAATATCGGGATCCTTGAGCTGCGGGATCATGTACATTGTGATAGTAACGTTGCACTCCCACTCGGAGCCGTCGTCGTTCTTGCCCACGTCGCCTACGTTGAATGTATCAATTACCATACTCTTGCGTTCGTTGTTCAGGAGGTTCTCCATAAAGGTTATGGAGTCTTCCTTGCTGGCAATAAAGTGAGTTGTGAACTGATAGGAAGTCATCGAAGTGGAGGACGGAGTTGTAGCAAATTCGCCCGTTCCGACATCTACCTGAGCCACGATGTTATCGAGCGTAGTATTTACGACCTCGGGAGTGTAGATATATCTCGAAAGTACTCCGGCGCTGATCTTAGAGATATCGAGATTATCATTATCAAGCTCCTGGCTGCCGCCTGCGTCGTGGTCTACGTTAAATTCGTTCTGCATTTCGGTCGCCGCGTCATGCTGAACCATTCTGGGATAAAATACCTTACCGGTCTCAACGGCCTGATCGTAAGCCGCCCTGATTCTTTCCTTAAGATCCTTATCCTTTTCTATCTGCGCTTTCTTTTCTTCAAGCTCAATCTTCTTCTGATCCAGCGTGTTCTGAGCTGCCTTAACATTGTCGATCGAGGGCTTGATGAATACAACAACGCCTCCGATCCATATTACAAATACAAGAACAACTACAAGGAGCAGCTTTTCACGAGCATTCATATTCATAATTCAGTTACCTCCCCTTCTGCTCATTCTTCCGATTCTGCCTCGGTATCGGTCTCTTCCTCTTCCTCAGGCTGATCGGGAACAGATTTCATTCTGAGGGTAACGCTGTCAATAATAACGCCGGTCTTATCGGTTCCGGTATAGCCGTCATACAGCGCGTCTGCGAAATAATCCTGTTTAAGAATAGTTCCGATGAAGTCGTTTGCAGTCTGCTGCTCGGGAAGCTCTACGGTATTGATAACAATTGTTCCGGTGTCTCTGGTATAAGAAAATTCCTTATATGTAATCTCCTTGGTGCTTCCTTCGGTCTCCTTAAGGTTCTCCTCGATCTTCTCGAATACCTCTTTTTTCAGAAGCGGTGCAGTTTCAAGATTGTGCTTGGCGTTGTCAAGCTCCTTCTGATACTGAACGATAACGTCATAATAGTCGTGAAGTCTCTTGTTCTTGGCTATCTCCTCGTCGCAGACAGCGATTTCGGCTTCTACCTGTGCTATCTCCTTCTTTACGCTGTTTTCCTTAGCCTTGATGATACCGGTAACGCCGGCAATAAGTGCCACGGAAACGCCCACCGAGATAAGCAGGGTAGAAAGAACGCCGCTGCTATCCTCCTTTACCTTACCGGTAGAGGTATTGATCTCCAGCAGGTTGATACGCTCGGTCTGCTTATTTCTCTTGTAGAGAGCGCCGATAGCGTTGGCGAATACGGTAAATTCAAAGTTTTCGTAACCGGTGATCTGCTGCGGCACACCGAGTACGGAAGCCTTAACATCGAGCGAATCAAGCGCGTCAACGAGCTTTCTGAAGTCGTCGATCTTACCGTAAAGAATTACGTTTTCAAGACCTGTGCCGCCTCTTGCCTTATTGAACTGCTCCATACGGAAGATGTTCTCGCTGATAGCTTCGGTCAGGTACTCTTCGGACTCATAGTCCTCAGCGGAGATAGGCTCGTATCTTGCGAAAGCCATCTGACCCTTTTCGAACAGGATAAGTCCGAGGAAATTGTCGTCTATCTGGCATACCAGAAGCGGCATTCTCTGAAGGTTGGTCTTATCCGCAAGAACTATACGGGAGATAGAGTTACAGCTGATGTTTACGGAGGAAAGCATTATCTGCATTTCCTTAAACAGATTGCGGTAGCTTTCAACAAGATTGGTAGGGCAGGCGGTAGCAAGCACCTTTACCGAGCCGGGGTTATTTTCACCCGCCTCGCCTACTATCGTATACGAGATCGAGTATTCATCGGATATACCCATTTCCTGGGCCATCTGATTCTGTACCATGTTAAGGAACTCATTGCTCTTAGCCTTAGGAACTACAAGCTCCTTGAATACTACGCTGCTGGACGAGAAAGTAACAACGGCTTCCTTATCCATCATCTGCGAGCCTTTAAGTGCCTCAAGGAGTACGTCTTTGATACCGAGGATATTGATTACCTCGCCGCTCACTACCATATCCTGAGGAACGTCAACGGTAAGCGATCTTTCGATCTTGATCTTGGGACCCGAGTTATCGCCCTTAACGATGTTTACTGTTCTGTCAGAAAAATCAAATGACAGCATTTATTCCTTCACCTCTTCATAAATATTACTGAGAAAATAAATCAAATTGCCGCCCGCCGCGGGGCTTTCTTCCCCGCAGCCGGGCTAAACAATTATAATTCAGTGCTAAAACGGTTTTCTTTTGATCTTACGAGTTTTCGAGACCTCCGATACCACCATAGAGCAGCGGGAAGATACCTGCAAGGCAAAGACCTATCGCTCCGCCCATGATGATTATCATACAAGGCTCAAGCAGTCCGACAAGGCGCTTAACGGCTGCGTCCGCTTCTTCCTCGTAGAAGTCGGCAGTCTTTTCAAGGATCTCGTCAAGTGCGCCGGATTCCTCACCAACGTAAATCATCGAAGTGAACATACCCTCGAAGATCTCGGTCTTGGCTATCGAGACCGACATAGGCGAGCCCTGCTTAACCTCGTCTATTACCTGTTCGAACATCTTATCAACGTAAGAGTTTGAAAGAACCGAGGACGATCTCTGGAGAGAATCGACCATCGGGATACCGCTCGAATACAGAGATGAAAGAGTTCTTGCGAATCTGCCCTCGTAGATCTTTACGATCAGCGGTCCGACGGCAGGCATTTTCAGAAGTATCATATCATATTTAAGCCTGATGTCCGGCACCTTAAGTGCGTATCTGATCGAAAGTATGATAACTACGATGGCGATAATAAGTATGTACCATTTTGTTTTAAGGAAATCCGAGAATTTGAACAGCGCTCGTGAAAGAGCCGGCATCTGATCCTCAGACATAAGACCGGCGAACGTCGGCATGATGAAGGTAAACATTCCTATTACCATTCCGACGGTCAGTATGCCGAGGATGATAGGATACATCATAGCGCTCTTGATCGTGTTCTGAGTCTTGTTCTGATTTGCGTAGAAATCGCTGAGACGCTGGATAGTAATATCCAAATTACCTGCGGATTCGCCCGCGTCAACCATGCTTATCATGAAGTCGGGGAAAGAGCCGCTTCGGTTGATAAGCGCCTGTGTAAGGTTCGAGCCTTTGTTTACGTCCTCGTAAAGAGCCAGCCAAACGCCCTTGGCTGCTTTTTTCTCTTCCTCGCGGTACATGATGTCGAGTGCCTTTACGATAGTCAGTCCCGATGTGAGCATAGCAGCGAGCTGACGACATGAGAATGCGAGGTCTTTGGTCTTGAACTTGTGAACGCCCTCTTGTCTGCCCTTGCCTTTAGCCTCAGTGGAACTTATCAGGAAGAGACCTTGCTCGTAGATCCTCTCCTGAACCTGCTGCTGATCTTCCGCCTCGATATAACCGGTTATGTTTTTACCGCTGGCGTTTTTAGCAACATATTTGTAATTCTTCATAGCTACAGCTACACCTCCACCTATTTTCACGCCTTGCGCCCCGATGAAGGGAACTGTCAGTCCGTGTTCCGTACCTGCCGAAGGGCACACTTAAACACACACAAAACGTATTATATAATATTATAACATTTTTTTCTCACATATTCAAGCGTAATCATAAATTTTTCTGCTATCTTATCAAACAAAATTAATCATTAAATTTTATACACTTTTAACAAAAAACACTAATTGCTTTTTTGAATGCACTCCACGTTCAATATTCTATTCATTTTCCAACAATATAACGCTTGAAATATTAATATTATAGTCATTGTTTCATATTGCTTCATCTTAAAAAAACAAACATCAGTCGTCGTTGTTACGCGGTATTCTGAATGTAACGGGGTGCTTTTTGCGGTAAGCGCCGTAGGATAATTCGTACACGATAAGCTGAACGCCAAGCACGGTACCTCCCCCGACGGCGGCGGCGGTCTTCATCTCCGCACCGAAAAGCTCCGTGACCCATTGGCTGGTAAAATAAAACATATAATACAACGACCGTATCACGCGGGTGGAATCGAAAGGATTGTAGAATATCACGGGGATAAAATACGCGCCGAGCATAAGTATCAGCGTTATCATAACAAGGATAATATCCATATCCTCGTAGGCGGCGTTGCGCTTGCCGTCATCGCGGAAGACCGCCGCCAGCGTTCCCGCCATAACGAGCGCCGCGATCACGGAGCAGTTCAGGTCGCTGACAAGGAAATGCTTTACCCCCTGCATGGAGGGCGGCACAAACGAAGCCGCGACCCAAAAAAGCCCCTTCCCGATGATAAGCCCGAGCAGGTTCGTGCCGAAAAGCAAAATTATCCTGAACGCGCAGTATTTAAATTGCTGAGTATAGTCCATAGCCGCTCCCGATATACAATATTATAATGTGCGCCCGCTGACATCTCAACCGTCCGTCAGCGCAAACGGTCTTTTATTCCTGTCAGATTTGTAGAGCGGGGGCTTGCCCCCGCCATTCTCATGGCAAGGCTTTTTTAATGATTATTTATCAATCGCCAGTCAGAGCAATCGGCGGTTTGTTCCTGTCTTCGAGTATTTTTTCGATTATCGTCCAAACACCCGCGTCGGGGTCAAGCCCTACCGTATCCGGATAATAAATATAATCGGAAATATTTGAAAGACCCGTCTCTATTTTCAGTACTTTCAGCTGATAGTGCGTCTCGGAGCAGCTGTACCGCGCAAACCAAATATTTTCTATTATCTCGGCTAACCGGTCGTCGTCAAGCCCTTTTTTAACGGGTTCGGGCAGAAGAAAAGTCATTGCCAAGTCGGTCAAACCTGTATAGCTCCAGTATTCAAAGCAGTCGGAGGCGCTTATATCCGCCCTTCCCGTTATCCCGCGCAGACCCGCTTCAAGCTCCTTTATCTCGGCTTCGTCACGGCTGTTGGCGATTTTTTCAATTATCTCCCTGACCTGTTTCAGCTTTTCGTCACTAACATCTGTAACCATTGGGATCACCTTCTGCCATTAATTACAAACCGACTTATCCTGCCTTGTCGGAAAGAATGTGCCTGTCCCGCACTTTCGATGTGCGAAAATCGCTCCGCTCTTTCGCACATTAAAATCGGCAATTTCCTTGTTTCCATACAGACTTGCAGAATCATTCAATTGTGCGTTTTTGTTCGATTTTCTCTAAATTGCCGATTTTATTTTTGAGCCGATTAAATTCTTGCTATTTTTCATAAGACTTTAACCGCTCAGTCTGTGGGGGAAACCCTTCTGAAGAAGGGTTATCCCCTGCACGAGCTTGCTCGTGCCAACCCCTTCCTAAGACTTTTGGTTTTGCCCGCGTTTTGCGGTTTTTGTGGCTTTGCGCTTAATATCTTTTATCTCTTTATCTTCTGCGAACAGCGCCGCCAAATACAGCGACCCGCATATCACAAGCGCTTCGCCCTCCGGCAAAGCTTCAAGCTCCCGCTTGACCGTTTCCTCCGCCGAAAGCTCCGAAGCGACCGCCGCCGCGCCATGCTCCCTCAGCAGAGCCGCCAACTCATCGGCAGAACGAGCGTTCGGCGCGAATCCGTCCACGCAGACAAACCGCTCACAGCTCCCCGCTATCAGACCCGCTGCCGCCGCGCTGTCCTTATCGCCGAGCATTCCGATCACAGCGCGTTTCCTGCACGGCAGAGTATCAAGCGCCGCCGCCAGAGCCGCCACACCCTGCGGATTGTGTCCGCCGTCCACGATGACAAGCGGCTCCCGCGAAAGTATCTGCAACCGTGCGGGTATCACAGCCCGCAAGCCCTCCGCGACCGCCGCCTCATTTATCTCAAAACCCGCTCTCCGCAGAACGCCGAGCGTTTCAAGCGCGGTGCAGGCGTTAGTCAGCTGATGCGCCCCGCCCATGCTTACATTATATGTATGACCCTTGTAAATAAACTCCGAGCCGAACGCCGTCACGCTGACAGGCTCGGGCGTTTCGGGAATGTACAGCTCAGAGCCGCATTCCGCCGCACGTTCTTTCACCACGCGCACGGCTTCATCGGGATTTCCGCCCGAAAGCACCGCCGGAGAACCGCGCTTGATTATACCCGCTTTCTGCGCGGCTATCTGCTCTATCGTGTCGCCGAGTATCGCCGTGTGGTCGAGCGAAAGCGAGCAGATCACCGAGACAAGCGGCGGCGGAATAACGTTCGTCGAATCGAGCAGACCGCCAAGCCCCGTTTCAAGCACGACAACATCGCATTTTTCGCGCTCAAAGTGCAGCAGACCCATTGCCTGAGTTATCTCGAACTGCGAGAACCCCAGCGCCGAGAGCTTTTCGGCGGCGGGAGAAACGATGTCGGCAAGGCGGTCAAGCTCCTCGTCGGAGACCTCCGCGCCGTCGATGCGTATGCGGTCGTTATAACGAATGATATACGGCGAAGTGAAAAGCCCTGTCTTGCAGCCCGCCGCCGTCAGCGCCCGCGCCGTCATCTCGCAGACGCTGCCTTTGCCGTTAGTCCCCGCAACGTGAACAAATCTCAGCCGTGTCTGCGGGTCGCCGATCTCGTGCAAAAGCGCCGCGATCCGCGAAAGGTCGTTCACCCGCCTGCCGAGCTTGGTATATCTCGATGTAAATTCTTCGTAATGCTTCATAACCTACCATTCCAAAAGTTAATAGTTAAGAGTGAATAGTGAATAGTTAATGTATCGCCTGCGGCGATATTTTTGCGGACGCTTCGCTCCGCATTTTTCACCGGACATTTATATTTGCGGGGCGAAGCCTCCGCATAATCATCGCCGAAGGCGATACCTTAACTATTCACTATTCACTCTACACTATTCACTTTTATTCGTCGTCTTTGTGGATATATTTAAATAAGGAAAGCGCTGTCTCCTGACCCACCCCCGCTGTCGCCGCCAGTTCGTCCACCGTCGCGGCGGAAAGCGCCTCGCGGGTCTTGTATTCGGTCATTAGCTTCTGTGCCTTTTTCTCGCCGATGCCCCTTACCGAAGTAAGCCCTATCGTGAACGTGTTTTTCGAGTGCCGCGCCTTTGTGAAACTTATCGCAAAGCGGTGTACCTCGTCCTGGATCTGCGTGACCAGCGCGAACGCCTTTCGGTAGGCGTGCAGGCTTATCTCATGGTCGGAGGCGGTCGCGGCGCGGGTGCGGTGCTTGCTGTCCTTCACAAGCCCGTAAATAGGCACGTTTATCCCGAGACTTCGCACGGCGGGGGTGATCGTCGCAACGTGTCCCCTGCCGCCGTCGAGCAATATCAGGTCGGGCAGCGTTGAAAAGCCCTCGTCCTCTCCCTCGAAATAGCGGTTGAAGCGGCGCGTTATCGCTTCGGTCATGCAGGCGTAGTCGTCCTGCTGAAAGACCGTCTTTATCGCGAATTTACGGTAGAACCGCTTGCATGGTCTGCCGTTTTCGAAAACCACCATTCCGCAGGTCATGTCGGAAGAGCCTAAGTTCGATATATCGTAGCATTCGATGAACTGCGGCGGTTTTTCAAGCCCCAGCGCCTTTGCAAGCTCCTCAAGCGCCGAAATTTCCTTACCCGTCCGCCCGACGCGCAGAGACAAATGTTCGCTGGCGTTGCTTTTTGCCAATGTCGTCAGCCGCAGCAGCGCCCCTCTCTGCGGCACGGATATTTTCACCCTGTGCCCGCATTTAAGCGACAGAAATTTTTCGATAAGCTCGGTATTTTCTATCGGCTCGTCAAGCAGAATATCGTGGGGAATTTCCTCGCGCTGGGCGTAAAATTCGAGCATATAGCCCTCGCGCATGGAGCTGCCCTCGTCGGTCATGCCGAGCGGCGCGGAGTGCTTGTCGAAAAGCCGTCCGCCGCGGTACATCAGCACGCTTCCGTAAGCCTTGCCGCTGTTTTCCGACACGGCAAAAATATCCATATCCCGCGTATCCTCTGTAACGACCTTCTGACTTTCCGCCGCCTTTTTGATAGCGTTTATCCTGTCGCGCAGCTTTGCCGCAAGCTCGAAATCAAGGTCTTCGGCGGCGGCGTTCATTTGTTCGGTCATGCGCTCAACGCTTGCCTGTGAGCCGTTTTTGATATAATCAATCGCCTGATTCACGGCGGATCTATATTCCTCCGCCGAAACGTTTCCCTTGCACACGCCCATGCACTGCCTGATATAGCAGTTAAGGCAGGGTCGTTCCTTGCCGAAATCGCGGGGGAATTTGCGTGTGCAGGTGGGGAGCATAAAGACCTTATTAGCCTCCTCGACCGCCTGCCGCACCGAATACGAGCTTATATACGGGCCGATATACTGCGCCCCGTCGTCCTCCTTCTGCAAAACGGCGGTCAGGCGGGGGAAAGGCTCGTCCGAAACGCGGATATAGCTGTAACCCTTGTCATCTTTCAGCAGGATATTGTACTTGGGCGAATACTGCTTTATCAGCGAGCATTCGAGGACGAGCGCTTCAAATTCTGAATCGGTAACGATGAAATCGTAATCCTTGACGAGCGAGACCATTTTCCAGACCTTCGGCAGGTGATCCTGACCTTTGCGGAAGTAGCTGTTCACGCGGTTATGGAGATTTTTAGCTTTGCCGACGTAGATTATCTTTCCGGAGTTATCCTTCATGAGATAGCAGCCCGGGTTTGTTGTGAGTTTGGAAGTTTTGTCTCTGAGAAAGACGAGATTCGGGTTTTGCTCCTCCGAGATAGTCATGGTCTCACCTCCTGAACATATTATAGCACATTTTTTTGTACTTTTCAAGTAGCTTTTGTGCAAACCGGAAAAAAGAAAAAAATAAAAAGTCTTAGGAAGGGTGTGGCACGAGCAAGCTCGTGCAGGGGGCAACCCTTCTTCAGAAGGGTTCCCCCCACAAAATGTGAAGCTAAGTCAAACAAACCGGAGAAAGAAAGTTGAACGGTAAAAAATAAAATCGGCAATTCCATAAGAAAGCCGCGAAAAAGCAGAAGTTAAAAGCTCTGCATATCGTGACGGAAACAAGAGAATTGCCGATTTTATTTGCACGAAAGAGCGCAGCGATTTTCGTGCAACAATAGCGCGAGAGTAGGAAATATCTGTATGTAGAGGCGAGCATTGCCCGTCCGTGAAATACCCCTCACCCGCGCTAATTATTTGCGAAAATCGCTTCGCTCTTTCGCAAATTAAAATCGGCAATTTCTTTGTTTCCGTCATGGTTTGCTGATTTATTCACTTCTGCTTTTTTGTTCACTTTTCTTGAAATTGCCGATTTTATATTTGGACTTTACGACTTTCTTTCTCCGGTTAGATTACTTGAACCGCTCAGTCCCTGGGGGAAACCCTTCTGAAGAAGGGTTATCCCCTGCACGAGCTTGCTCGTGCCAACCCCTTCCTAAGACTTTCGGTTTGCCCTCACTTTGCTTTTTTATGTTCTGTTGCTCTTCTCTTTCAGCTCCGCACCCTCTTCAAGCAGCCTGTGCAGCGTTTCCGCATCGCCCTCCGCTATACATCTGCGGTAATCACTCAGATTCTTTATAATACAATCAAGCTCCGCAGTAAGCGCCCGACTATTCATAAGGAAAAGCGTAGTCCACATATCCGCGTTCAGATACGCAACTCTCGTCATATCCTTGAAGCTCCCCGCCGAAAATCCCGACTTCTTTTCAACAGTAGGACTTTTGATGTACGAGCTTGAAACAACGTGCGCAAGCTGCGAGGTCAGCGCGATTATCTCATCATGCTCCGTCGGCGACGAAACCACACACTTCGCAAAGCCGATCTTGTACGCAAACGACGAAATCTCCTTCACCGCGCTCATCTTGGTATTGTCGGTAGGGGTCATGATAAAGCTCGCCTTCTCAAACAGATTATCAAGCGAATAAGCAAAACCCGAAAATTCGCGCCCCGCCATAGGGTGACAGCCCAAAAACCTAACGCCGCACTCGTCAAGAGCCGTCTCAACCGCTTCAACGATCGCCTGCTTAACGCCGCAGCAGTCGATAACGATACTGCCGGGCTTGAAGTCGTTCTTGTGTTCAAGGATATATTCGATAGTCTCGTTGGGGTGCAGCGCAACTATCGAAATATCGCAGGTGCAAAGCTGCGCAGGCTCGATAATGGTATCAACAGCCTCCTCCGCGAGCGCTGCCGCCCTTGTCGTGCTTGAAATGTCGATACCGCACACCATATCGTCGGTGTTCTTCTTTATCGCCTTTGCAAGCGAGCCGCCTATCAGTCCGAGTCCGATTATTGCAATTTTCATACTGTGATGCTCCTTTATAATATTCGTAATATTTTAATGATTTTATCTATTAAAGTATATCACTAAAACCCTCGCTTGTCAATAGCATTGACTTTTATTTACACAAATATAATAAAAGCCGCATATAATGAAAAAGACCCGTTATCAACAGGCCAATTACAATAAATGTCAGAATAAATGACCGGAATGCCTGTGATCACAGGCGAACTGAAAAATAATGTCGTTTGTTATAATAAACCCGCGTATTAGCCGGGAAATCCCTGAAAGGAGCGAACGCCATGTCCGGCGATAATATTTACAGACCCACTGTCCTTTGTACCGGCTCGGATAAACGTCAGATATACGCCGCCGAAAGGCTTAAAGCCGTTTACGGCGCGGAGGTCATTCTCTGCATGACAGACGGCGGCTGCGGCGGGCTGCGAAACGCCGTTTCGCCCGACGAGCTTGACCACGAAGCCGATATACTCCTTCTGCCCACCCCCTGCGGAACGGGGCTTACCGTCCCCGCCGCCGGAGACCTCACCTGCGGTATGCTTGCAGGGGCGCTGAAAAAAGGCGCTCTCGTCACGGGCGGGAAAATGCCTACCGTTATGATAGAGTTTTTCAATTCGCTGGGCTTTGACACCGCCGACCTCATGCGCCGCGAGGAGCTTGCCGTGAAAAACGCCGTCCCCACCGCTGAGGGCGCTCTTGCCATAATAATGAACGAATGTGCCGAGACCGTAAACGGCATGAACATCGCCGTAACGGGCTGGGGACACGTTGCGAAAGCCTGCGCCGCGCTGTTTTCGGCGGCGGGCGCTCACGTTACCGTCTTTGCGAGGAGCCTTACGGCGCTTGCCGAATCGGAGACCTGCGGTCTTGCCGCCCGCCATATCTCGGAGCTGCCGCAGCGGGCGGGGGAATTTCTCACGATAGTAAACACCGTTCCCGCGCTCATCGTAACGGCCGATATAATAAGCCGTACCCGCCCCGACTGCCTGATCATCGACCTCGCATCTAAGCCGGGCGGGACGGATTTCGCGGCTTGCAGGAGCTTTTCGCGCCGTGCCGTTCATGCGCTTTCACTTCCCGGCAAATGCGCTCCCGTGACCGCCGGACGGATCATTGCCGATACGGTCATGAACATCTACAAGGAAAGGAGCAGCAAAAATGTCACTTAAAGGGATAAGGATAGGCTTTGCGGTCAGCG
Source organism: uncultured Ruminococcus sp. (assembly GCA_902776945.1). Classification (GTDB taxonomy): domain Bacteria; phylum Bacillota; class Clostridia; order Oscillospirales; family Ruminococcaceae; genus YE71. The sequence goes on along the minus strand of CACYSH010000050.1, from coordinate 1,382 downwards.
GCTCGTTCTGCACGTTTTCGAAAGCCTTTGCGCAGGCGGAAAAGCTCGCAGAAGCGGGCGCGGAGCTGACACCCGTGATGTCCTTCAACGCCGCGTCGCTCGACACGCGGTTCGGGCGGGCGGCGGATAATATCGGCCGAATCGAGAAAATATGCGGCAGACCTGCTATAAAGACCCTCGAAGCCGCCGAGCCGATAGGGCCCCGGCGTATGTTCGATATATTCGTTATAGCGCCGTGTACCGCTACAACAATGGGAAAGCTCGCCCATGCGATATATGACACGCCCGTAACGCTGGGCGCGAAAAGTCATCTGCGGAGCGAACGCCCGGTGCTGATAGCGCTTTCGACGAACGACGCGCTTTCCGCAAGCGCCGCGAATATAGGTGCGCTGCTGCGGCTGAGACATTATTATTTTGTGCCGTTTTACATGGACGACCCGCGTTCGAAGCCGTTTTCGCTAACGGCGGATATGGAGCTTCTGCCGGAGGCGGTGCAGGCGGCGTTGGAGGGCGTACAGCTTTCGCCGATGATAGTTCAACGCCAAAAGACCGAATGAGTAACAATATCGGCCAAAACAACAAAAAAAGCAAAGTGAGGGCAAACCAAAAGTCTTAGGAATTGTTTCCCCCAGAGACTGAGCGGTTCAAGTATCATAAGAAATAGTAAGAATTAATTCGGTACAAAATCAAAATCGGCAATTTCAAGAAAATCTAACAAAAACGCAGAAGTGAATGAATCATCAAAATATGGCGGAAACAAGGAAATTGCAAATTAAAGCGCAAAGCAGTGTTTTCCGCACGGGGAGGGTAAATTCACGGGCGCACACGCAGGTGCGCCCCTACATTATTTATATTAAACGACCTTAATTATTAGAGGCGAACTCGCCCGTGAAATGCCCCGTTTGCCGTGATTTTTTCCGACATCGCGCATTTTTGCCCTTGCCTTGCAGTTTCGACAACTTTCGGATAATCAAAATTATATTTATAGTTTTCAACATTTTCAATACAAAAGCGACGCATATGGGGTTCTGCCCACTTGACCCATTTTTGCCCTTGCCTTGCAGTTTCGGCAACTTTCGGATAATCAAAGTTATATTTATAGTTTTCAACATTTTTAACGCAAAAGCTGCGCCTGCGGCGCGTATGGGGTTCTGCCCCACTGACCCCATTTTTGCCCTTGCTTTGCAGTTTCGGCGACTTTCGGATAATCAAAGTTATATTTATAGTTTTCAACATTTTAACGCAAAAGCTGCGCCTGCGGCGCGTATGGGGTTCTGCCCCATTGACCCCATTTTTGCCCTTGCTTTGCAGTTTCGGCGACTTTCGGATAATCAAAGTTATATTTATAGTTTTCAACATTTTAACGCAAAAGCTGCGCCTGC
>CACYSH010000049.1 GCA_902776945.1 uncultured Ruminococcus sp. | reverse complement strand
GTTCATTCGTATGCCTTCGCTTTCCGCGCCCGCGTATTCGTAAAAAACGAGCGCCTCTTCGGTGGGGTCGCCGTCAAGATTGGCGATAACGAAAGCCGAGCGGTTCTCGCCTGCGCGGGGATATTTAAGGATAATGTTCCTGCCGACTGCGGAGGTGAGCGTCTGCCGGATCTGCGACTGTTCGTCGGTAAGGGTAGGCGCGGCAAGCAGGCTGTCAACCGAAAAGCTAACGCCCGTGCAGCCCGTAAGCGCCGCCGCCGACAATACAAGCGCCGATCTTTTCACAAAATAAAGCGATTTTCCGAGCGTTTTGCGCACCTCCTCACGCGGTTTTTTACATATATAAATTATTATAACACACAATTCAATTTTTTTCAAGTGGTGAAAAGGTGAAAAATTCGGGAAGTGTGAAAACTTTGCGGGATAAATATTGTATGGGCGGGGGCTTGCTCCCGCCCGTTCCCACCCCGCCGCCTGACCGCTCATAAATCCATGCGGCGGCGCATATAATATCACAGCACGGTGCGCCGTGATAAATTTACCAGCGAGGTGAGTACATGAGCCGTTCTACCGAACAGCGCCCCGTTTTGCTGGGGGAGTACATGGTAAGGAACAGCGCGACAGTAAGAGCCGCCGCAAAGCACTTCGGCATTTCAAAATCAACGGTACATAAGGATATACGCACCCGCCTGCCGCAGTTAGACAGCAATTTGTTCCGCAGGGTGGAAAAGCTCCTTGAACTGAACAAGCAGGAGCGCCACATAAGGGGCGGACTGGCGACAAGGCGAAAATATCAGCGGCAAAAGGAGGGCATGAAGGAAAACAACGAACAATAGTACACACGCCCAAGTCCGGGAACGGCTCTGTGACCGTTTCCGGGCTTTTGATTTTGCGGTGGCAAATAATACACATTATAAAAATCACAAAATGTATGACGTAGGGGCGCTCCTGCGTGAGCGCCCTCAAACAGCCGCATTTTCCCCGAACGGGCGCACACGGGCATGAACCACAGTTCATGCAGTGCGCCCCTACAAGTAAGCGCCCGCAGGTAATTGCGTTTTTCACAAAAAAATCTGCCCGAAATGTATATTTTTGTTTGACTATCTGCCGGCAATGTGATATAATAGATTTATCACCATAAATATCAGCGGGGGTGCCTGTCGGATATGAAGCACAAAAAGAACGCGCTTTCCAAAAAGAATATTTCTGTGCCGCTTATCTGCTGCGCGGGCGGCGTTGCGGTAAATCTGCTGCTCGGAATGCTGGTGTCAGCGCTCGGGCTGCCGCTTTACCTCGATACCGTCGGAACTGTTGCCGTCGCTGCAATGGGCGGCTGTCTGCCCGGCGTTATCGTCGGATTTCTCACCAATATCATAAAGAGCTTTTCCGACCCTTCCTCGCTGTATTACGGCGTGCTTAACGTCATGATCGCCGTTGCCGCCGCGCTCTTTGCCGAACGCAAATGGCTGAAAAAGCCCTTGGGGCTTGTCGGACTTACCGTTACCCTTACGCTTATCGGCGGGGGCATAGGCACGCTCATACCCTTTTTCATGGAAGGGCTTGCCTTTGACAGCGAATCCATTAGCGGCAGCATATACGAAACGGGCTATTTCAGTCAGGAGGTATCGCACTTTCTGGCAAGCATAATAATGGACTTTCCCGACAAGGCGATAACCGTTGTGCTGTCGCTGCTGATCTGCCGCTTTATCCCGAAAAAGCATCACGGGCTGTTCCGCCTGACGGGCTGGCTCCAGTCTCCGATGACGAAGGAAGAAGAAGCGGCGGTCAAACGCAATAAATACCGCGTCCGCTTTTTGTCGCTCAGGATAAAAATAATCATCGTGCTTATCATATCGCTTTCCACCGTCGCGGTCGGGGGAACGATAATCGGCGTAAGGGTGTATTACAAGACGATGATAAACGAGCATACGGCTCTCGCGCAGGGTACCGCAACGCTTGCCGCAAAGGAGCTTGACGGAGACCGCATAAATGAATATTTAGCCGAGAACGGCGATTCCGACGACTACCGCAGAACGTACCGGCTGTTTGAGGATATTCTGTACAGCTCCCCCGATATAACCTATCTGTACGTTTACAAAATAGAGCAGGACGGCTGCCGCGTGATACTCGATATAGATACCGAGGAAGTGGCGGGAGATACCATCGGCACGCTGCTTTCGTTCGAGGAAGGCTTTGCTTCGCAGATACCGCAGATACCAAAGCTGATGGCGGGCGAGGAGATAGAGCCTTTCATCACCAAAGACGAATACGGACATCTGCTGACGGCGTTAAAGCCCGTATACGATTCGGACGGCAAATGCCAATGCTACGTTTTCGCCGACGTTGATGTGGAAGAACTGATAAAAGAAGAACGCAGCTTTCTCACCGAAATGGTCACGCTGTTTCTGGGCTTTCTCATCATGATATGCGTGTTTGTAATATGGCTTACGGATTATCACATAATCTATCCGATAAGCTCGATAACCATGCAGGCGGACGGTATCTCGCGGACGAAAAGCACGCAGGAGGTTGATTACGGCAATATCAGGAAAATACGCGGCTTGAATATCCGCACGGGCGACGAGATAGAGCTTCTTTACAATTCGGTATGCTCCATGACGGAAAATCAGACCGAGCAAATGAGCAGCATAAAGCGGCTTTCGGATTCGACGGCGAAAATGCAGGACGGGCTTATCATCACAATGGCGGATATGGTCGAGAACCGCGATTCCGACACGGGCGACCATGTACAGAAAACGGCGGCTTACGTCCGGATAATCGTCGAGGGGCTTAAAAGGCACGGCTATTACCCGGGGAAGATAACGCCGAAGTTCATTTCCGACGTGGTGCGTTCCGCGCCGCTTCACGATGTGGGAAAGATAACCATACCCGACGGCGTACTTAACAAGCCCGGCAGGCTCACCGACGAGGAATACGAGATAATGAAGACCCACACCACCGCAGGCAAGAAGATAGTGGAAAACGCGATAATCTCGGTAGAGGGCGCAAGCTATCTGAAAGAGGCGCGGAATATGGCGGCGTATCATCACGAGCGGTGGGACGGCAAGGGCTATCCCGAAAAGCTGCACGGCGAGGTCATACCGCTTTCGGCGCGTATAATGGCGGTTGCGGACGTATTTGACGCGCTGACCTCCCAGAGGGTGTACAAGCCCGCTTTCCCGCTTGAAAAGGCATTGGCGATAATCGAGGAGGGAAAAGGCACGCAGTTTGACCCGAAGTGTGTGGAGGTATTTATGGATTCTCTGCCGGAAGTGGTGGAAGTCCTCAGAAAGCATTCGCCGTCGGCGAGGGAAGCGAAGTACAAATAGAACCGCAAAGCCCGCGACCAACGCAAAGTGAGGGCAAACCAAAAGTCTTAGGAAGGGGGTGTGGGGGATAACCCTTCTTCAGAAGGGTTTCCCCCACAAAAGCCGACCGCATTCGCAAACTAACGGTAAAAAGAAAATTGTTAAGTCCAAAATTAAAATCGGCAATTTCAAGAAAAGTGAGCAAAAACAAGCAACATGATAAAATCCGCAGAACGTGACGGAAACAAGTAAATTGCCGATTTTATTTGGACGAAAGAGCGGAGCGATTTTCGTCCAACGACTGCGCGAAGTCGGGAAAATCCGCACGGGCGGGAGCAAGCCCCCGCCCTACAATCTGTTTTTGAGCGGGTACATATTGTAGGGGCGCGCATTGCGCGTCCATGAATGCCCACAAAACCGCGATTTTACGGCATTTTTGCATTGGTCAGGAAATTTGCACGGGCAGGACAATCGCATTGTGAATCCGTGTGAATTTGCGGCGGGACGGCGGGAGCAAGCCCCCGCCCTACAATACACGTTATAAATTCGACAAAAATATCTTTTAAGTGGGGGTGTTGAAATATGGGTTATCTTTCCGAACGGCTGTATGAATTTGAGCTGCCCTTTGTAGTCGCGCTTGTGCTTACCGCCGTCCTGATAACCGGGCTTACGGTATGGCTTGTGATGAAAAAGACTGTTATCCGCCGCAAGGACGAGGAACTTGAACGCGCACGGGAGAACGCGGGGCTTGCCGTCACCGCACGGAACAGATTCCTTGCAAACATCTCCCACGAACTGCTCAACCCGATAAGCACCATTGTCGGAATGAACGAAATGGCAATGCGCGAAAACGCGGAGGACGTTCCCAAGCCTTACTATACCTCGATGATGAATTACTGCTTTGACATTCGTGACTCTTCGGAACAGCTTATCTCGCTTATTAATAATCTGCTTTATATGTCGGACATCGAATCGGGCAGGGTACGCACGGAGGAACAGGAATACGATACGCGGGAAATGCTGCGCTCCGTCCTAAAGAAAATACGCTCGCGCTGCGATGACAAGGGCTTGTCCTTCGAGGTCGCGGCGGACGAGGCTCTGCCCGGCAGAATGTACGGCGACACGGGCAAGCTGAGGCAGATACTCACCAATCTGCTGACCAACGCCGTGAAATATACGGAGGTCGGCGGGATAGTGTTTTCGGTATCGGTGACTGAAAGAGAGAACGCGCTCTGCAAGCTGAGATTCTCGGTAAAGGACACGGGACACGGCATTAAGAGCGACGAGATAGGCAAGATATTCAAGGCATACGAAAGCCTTGACGAGAAAAAAGACTCGCGGCGGGGCATCGGTCTCGGGCTTGATATTTCCCGCAGATTTGCGGAGCTTATGGGCGGTACGCTCACCTGCGAAAGCGAATACGGCAAAGGCTCGGAATTTATCCTTACAATAACGCAGAAAATAGCCGACCAGACCCCCGCAGGCGACCTTAACGCCGACGAACAGCCCGCCGCCCGCGGGAGATACGTCCCGCAGTTCATCGCCCCCGACGCGGATATACTTGTTGTTGACAGCAGCGCAAGGAGCGTTGAGATAATCAGGAAACTGCTGAGAGAAACAAATGTTTTTGTGTCGTCTGCTTCGCGCATTGCGGACGGGCTTGAAAAGATCAAGGACACCCGTTTCAACGTCATGCTGATAGACCAGGTGCAGCTTGACACCGACGAGGACGAGATAATAGGCAGGATACGCGAGACCGACCCTTTGCTGCCCGTGTATATCATGACATCAAGCTCTGTGACGGGCGAGACCGATTATGTTTCGAAGGGCTATACGGGTTACATAAGTAAGCCTGTTGACGGAGTTATTCTTGAAACGATAATTTTCAGGCATATTCCCGAGCAAATGAGACAAGCGCCGGATATTGCGGGTGAAAAACAGGTAAAAGATGTTTAAATCAGACGGTCATTATATTACAAGGATTGTAGGGTGGGGCTTGCCCCGACCCCGACCTGTCTTGTGCATTGAACGACCCTTTTAATCAAGGCGGGAGCAAGCCCACACCCTGCAACAAATGTTATGAACCCCGATTTAATGTAGGGGCGCACCTATGTGTGCGCCCGTTCGGGAACATCGCGCCTATTGGCGGGCGCACACGCAGGTGCGCCCCTACAATATACGTTATAACCCGCACGGTTTTTCAAGGCAATGGGCGGGAGCAATTCCCCGCCCTGCAATATCATTAAATATCTAAAATCGAGACTATTTTAATAGCATAAAAGTTCAATTTTTTAGCTCGGGGGCTTCTGAATGAATAAAAAAATCACGGTTCTGAAAAACGGTACCGTTTTTACAAAGGACTGCACATTCAATAAAACGAACGTATGTTTCGCTGACGGCAAAATAATCTCTCTCGGCGGGGGCGTTCCCGACGGCGCGGAGGTCATCGGCTGCGAAGGGCTGTATATTCTGCCGGGTCTTACGGACGTTCATCTGCACGGCTGCGCGGGTCACGATCTTTCGGAGGCAGATCACGCGGCGCTTGCGGCTATGGCGGATTTTGAGTATCGGCACGGCGTGACGGCGTTTTGTCCTGCGGTGATGACCCTGCCCGATGAGGAAATTTCGCGAATCCTGCGCGGCACGGCGGAATATGTGCGGAATGCGGCGGCGGACACGGCGGAATTGGCGGGGATAAACCTTGAAGGCCCTTTTGTCTCGGCGGAAAAATGCGGAGCGCAGAATGCGGCGTACATAGCAAGTCCGTTGGCGGAAAAGCTGCGAAAATGGCAGAACGACGCGGGCGGGCTGATAAGGCTCGTGACGATAGCCCCCGAATCGGCGGGCGCTGTCGGCTGTATACGCGAATGCGCGGGGGAGTTCCGCTTTTCGCTCGGACACACCGCCTGCGATTATGAAACGGCAATGGCGGCTTTCGCGGCGGGAGCGGATCATGTAACGCATTTGTTCAACGCCATGCCCGCTTTTCATCACCGCGACACGGGGCTTATCGGCGCGGCTTTCGATACGCCCGCCTGCTTTGCAGAGCTTATCTGCGACGGCGTTCATGTTTCGGCGGCGGCAGTCAGAGCGGCGTTTAAGCTGTTCGGCGACGAGCGGATAGTGCTTATCAGCGACAGCCTTGAAGCGGCGGGAATGCCCGACGGAGATTATATGCTCGGGGGTCAGCGGGTCATCAAGCGCGGCAATCGTGCGGAGCTTGCGGACGGCACGCTTGCGGGCAGCGTTTCAAGCCTTTACGACTGTCTGCGGAAGGCGGCGGAATTTGGAATACCGTTAGAAAGCGCGGTGAAAGCCGCAACGCGCAATCCGTGTCTTTCGGCGGGGATTTATGACAGGTTCGGGAGCATTGAGCCGGGCAAGCGGGCGAGGTTCCTGATACTGCGGCGCGACCTTTCGATAGACAGGGTGATATAATTATAGTAAACGACATTAAAATTTGTGATTTGATTGTGTAGGGCGGGGTCAATTAAGTTTCATATAGTGAAAAAATAAAAGATAAAAGATAATATCACCGTCGGGAAACAAATGTTCCCTGCAATAAATATCTTTTATCTTTTATCTTTTATCTTTTTAGCGTCGGTTCGCCCTCCGCGCCTTATGCGTTTTTATTTTCTGCTCTTCTTCTGAGGTTTATTGCTCTTGGCAGGCTTGTTCTTGGTGTTTTTGATGAGCATTGTATTGAAAAGCGCCGCCAGAAAACTGCCGGTAATGGGTCCCACGATGAAAACCCACAGCTGCGCAATGCTCTTGCCGTTCGTCGCGCCTGTCGCAAAGATAGCGGGCGGTATGCTTCTTGCGGGGTTTACGCTCGTTCCGGTGAGCTTAATGCCGACAAGATGCACGAACGTCAGCGCCAGCGCGATGAAAAAGCCCGCGTGGGTGCTTGTGCTTTCGTTATCGCTCTGCGTTACGCAAAGTATCACCAGCACGAAAACGAACGTCAGCAGTATTTCGACCAGCAGAGCGCCCGCAAAGTTCAGCGAGCCGAAGCCGTTCGCGCCGAACGATACCTCGCTTACAGAGGTCTTGACGACCTTGCCGCCCTCGACCGTGCCGAGCATTCCGCACATCACCAGCACGAAATGGCAAAGCGTGCCGAGAAACGCGCCGATTATCTGCGCGATCGTGTAGCTCAGAGCTTCCGCAAGCGTCATTCTGCCGTCGAAAAACATACCGAACGATACTGCGGGATTCAGGTGCGCTCCGCTTATCGGTCCGATAGTGTAGGCGGCGGCGACGATAGAAAGCCCGAACGCCAGCGATGTTGCCACCACATCAGCACCCGTTACCATTGCCGTTCCGCAGCCGAAGAATACAAGAACAAAGGTTCCGAATACCTCAGCCGCGAGTTTCTGTGATTTTGAATACATATTTTACCACTCCTTTGTAATGGAATTTTTGTGACATAGATTATTTGGGCGGATTTTTGGGCGTGTGTTGTGTGTCTGTGAATTGCCCCACTCTCGCGGAAATCCTTACCTTTGCGCGGGTTGTTGTAGGGCGGGGGCTTGCTCCCGCCTATCACACGGTCGCACAGGTCGGGGCAAGCCCCGACCCTACACTATAATGCTTGAAATGCCAATAATGTAGAGGGGCACACCTGCGTGTGCGCCAGCGAACAGGCGCGTTTTTCCCGAATGGGCGCACACATAGGTGCGCCCCTACAAGTGTTTTGCGTGTGTACATAATGTAGGGGCGTGAATTGCGTGTCCGTGAATTGTCCCACTTTCGCGGAAATCCTTACCTTTGCGCGGGTCGTGGGTCTTGCGATTCAAAATATCTCTTATCTCTTATCTTTTATCTTTTATCTTTTATCTTTGTAAAGCTCCATGAACCTGTCAAGCGGATTTCTTAACAACACCCCGAGCGTATCATAGGTCAGCTCTTTAAGCTCATCGGGAACACCGTAATATTCCCCCGCAAGCGCCCCCGAGACCGCCGCCACCGTCGGAGACATCGCCCCGTAAGCCACCGCATACCGCAAGGCGCTGTCATAATCGGACGAACGCAGAAAGGCTTCAAACCCCGCACGGACAGCCGCTTCGGGAGTGCGCCCGAACGCCAGCTCCTCGCTTACCTCCTGAAAATCAAGGTTAAGCTCGATACTAACCACATAATCGGGAAGAGCTTCCTTTTCCGCGCCGTTTTTCAGCGCATAGACCGCCGAATTTACCGCCCTCGCGCATTGTCGGGCGCTTTCCGTGTCGCAGATGTCCGAGCAGAAAAGCTCCGTCTGCGAAAGCACATCGTCAAGGTTCCCGAAGGCGTAAGCGCAGCCGAGCGCGAATATCGGCGAGAAATCCGCCTGCGCCAGCGAATGCTCCCTCAGCCGCCGCGCCGACCATTTCCGCATAGCGGGCGGCAGCTTTTCGGGATAGGCGCGGGCGTATTTTTTCAGCATATCGGTTATCTCACGCGAACGTATCATGCGTTCTATCCTGCCCTTTGCGGGTTCGCGGCAGTAGTACAGCAGATCGCACACGGCGGTCATAAGCACCGTGTTTTCCGTGAAAACGAACGTGCCGTTCTCCAGCGTTATCTTGCAGCTGTGCGTGGGGTGCAGCGCAAATCCGCCGCCCACAATGTCCCCGATGATCGCTCCGAGCATTGACTTATCAGAACCTCCCCGCCAAAAACAGACCATATCCCGCGCCGCAGCGAAAATGTTTCGCAAAAAACGGTTTTTTTACGGCACAAAACACACCCTATAATGTTATTATAGCGATAAAAGCCGCTCTTGTCAATATTCTACTATAAAAAGATAAAAAAATTTCTGAAAACTATTGCAAATAATGAATAAATGGTGTATAATATTATTATGGGGGATTGTCCCCACGTCAAACTATGAATAACAAAGTACCGGAAACGACAGATCGGGAGGTTTACAAAATGACCAATACGACCGATATAAAAATACTTATTATTGGCAAAAGCGAATATATAGAAAACGCGGCGCTGCTGCTTTCGGAAGGGTACACCCTTGTCAGGGCGGAGACAGGCGGCAGGGCGGCGGAGCTTTGCAGAAAGTTTCGTCCCGATCTTGCTGTTGCCGATACCACGCTTGCCGACATAAAAAGCACAGCCATGCTCGCAAGGCTGCGCGGCTGCTGCGGAGAGGGCTTTCCCGTGCTTTTCATTTCCGATAAGCCGGGCGAGGAATGCCCTGTGCTGGCGGCGGGTGCGCGGGATTTTGTGGCGGCTCCCTTTAACGAAAAGGTGCTGCTCTGCCGCGTGGGGAACATCGCCGCAGAGATAAAAGCCGAAAAGAACTTTGAAGAGCATAATTCCTTCGACCGCGAAACGGGGCTGCACGCTTTCAAGGCGGTATCGCAGCAGCTGACCGATCTTTGCAGGCACGGCAGCGGCGTGCTTATGCTCGTTTCGCCCGACGACCTTTCTCTTGTGGACGAGATATACGGCGACGGCATGAAGTTAAGGCTGCTCGGATATTTCGGCGGCAAGCTGCGCGAGATATTATCGCAGAACGAGATAGTCGGCAGGCTCGAAAGCGGCGAGGTAGTCGTTTGCAGCGAAGCCCGAAAGAGCATTCATTCGATAAATTCGCTGACTATCATGCTGAACCATTTACTGAGCGACGGGCTTGAAGCGCTGGCGGGCGAGGACATCGAGCCGATAGCGGGCGCGTCTGTCGGGGCGGTATTTTTCCCCGACGAGGGCGGCAGCGTTGAAGAGCTGCTTGCGAAGGCGCGGCGGGCGCTCGATTCGCTGCGGGAGCATGAAAAGCGCGGCTATGCCGTTTATGACAGCAGATTTCCGGGCGGCATAATGAAGGACAAGGCGGCGAACGACGACATTGACAGTCTTGAAAAGCGGCTGCGCGAGGGCAATGTTCCTCACGGGGCGTTCAGGATAGGCTTTGACGCGCTGGGGCAGGTATATCACTATTTTATGAGATATATCGACCGTTATTGCGAATCGGCGTTCAAGGTGCTTTTCACGCTTACGCCTGTCGATCCCGATTACGGTTCGGTCTATGAGCTGGCGGAGTATTTCGGTGAGCTTATCGGGCGGCAGTTAAGGCGAAGCGACATACTTGTGCATACCAAGCAGAACCAGTTCTTTATGATATTGCCTGACGTGAGCCGTGAGAATTTTGAGATGCTTATGGAGCGTATTTTGAAGCCGTGGTACAGTTCGGATTATGCCGATGTGATCGATTTAGCGTATGAATCGAAGCAGGTAACGGAGAGAAAGCCTGTCAGCAAAAGGGCGGAATAATAAGCGCAAAGTGAGGGCATATCAAAAGTCTTAGGAAGGGGGTTCCCCCCACAAAAGCCCACGGTGTCAGCAAGTTTACGGTAAAGAGAAGCCGTTAAGTCCAAAATTAAAATCGGCAATTTCAATCAAAGCCCACAAAAAAGCACAATCGCGTAAATCGGCAGAATGTGACGGAAACGAGGAAATTGCCGATTTTAATTTGCAAGAAGAGCGGTCTGAACAAGTTCAGACAGGCGATATTTTGCAAAGAATAGCACAACGGCTGCACGAACTTGTTCGTGCCATTGCTCCCGCCCGTAAATGAACGTTTTTTAAAGATGATTTCCGTCAATTTTTTCTTAAGTTGTGGATAGTGATTTTCAATATCATCATAACGAACAAACGAACAAATAAAGGAGTAAAAATGCAGAATATCATCAGACGCGCAGCCGCTTTCTTTGCCGCTGCCGTTATGCTGTCGGGAGCCGCTTTGAACGCCGCGGCAGCCACGCGCTCCGATCAGGGAATGATCGCCCACCGCCTTGAAAGCGGCGAGGATCTGACAGATATAGCCGAAAGGCTGGCGCAGGCGGCGTTTGATCACGAAGAGGTGATAGACGCTTCCTCTTACAACGTGGACGGCGCTTTAATAACCGAGGTACTCGAAACAATGCTCATAAAGCACCCCGATATTTTCTTCCTTGACCGCAAGGTGCCTGCGGCTTACAGCGTGTTCGGCGGAAAGATCTACACTATCCGACCGAAGTACAAGTATTCTGCGGAGGAAACTCAGAAAAGGCTCGGGGAGTTTTATGCGGCTGCCGACGGGTATCTTTCGCTTGTCAATAACAATATGTCGCAGCTTGAAAAGGCGCTCGTGCTGCATGACGCTATCGTTGAGGACGCAAGCTATGTGCTTGACGAGGTCGAAAGCTCGGAATATGAGCTGCTGATCAACAAAAAGGGCATCTGCGAGGACTATTCCCGCGTTTACGCTTATCTGCTCGGACAGCTCGGCATAAAAACGGAGATCATCGGCTCGAACGACATGGAGCATGAGTGGCTGAAGATAGAGCTTGGCGGCAGTTATTACCATGTTGACATAACATGGGACGACCCCCAGCCCGACCGCGGCGGCAGAGTGAGCCACCGTTTCTTTCTTTTAAGCGACAAGAAAATATCTGACAGCTCGTATTACTCGCCGCACACGGACTTTGAATGTATAAACAAGTCCGAAAGCACGACATACGACGGCGACGCTATGCAGGCAATATCCTCGAAATGCTGTCCGCTTGACGGGAAGATATACTGCATTTACACCCTGAACGGGAATCACCGTTTCGGGACGATCAGTTTCAGGGAGAGCGCCGGGAGCGCTTCGCTTAATTTTGCCGCCTTGAAGGATATAAACGGCTTTATGTGGAAATGCGGCGAGAACAGGCACTGGAACGGCGTTTACACGGGGCTTGCCGAATACGGCGGGCGGCTTTATTATAATTCCTCAGACGAGGTGTTTTCCTACGACCCGAAAAGCGGCGCTTACGGATCGGTATACAAGCTGAACGTTACTGATAAGCAGCTGTTCGGTCTGCGGATAAAGGACGACAAGCTGTACGGAATGCTTTCAGACACGCCCAACGACAATTTCGAGGAAACGGAGCTTTGTTCTTTGAAGGACAAGGTTTCCGTGCAGGTGCATAAGCAGTCTGCGAAGCCGAAGGAGAATAAATATGCAATCAATGTGAAAAGCATTACGGCGGGTGCGGCGGCGCTTATTGCGGGGAAAGAGGGCTTTTTGTTCGGCAAATAATTGGACTTTGAATAATCGGAATGCTTGTAATCGCGGACGCACAATGCACGCCCATACACTATTTCCATACACTATTTATTCGCGAAAAATCAAATGCAGGGCGGGGGCTTGCTCCTGCCCGTTGCACCCGTGTGACCCTAAAATCACCGTATTTTCAATGGTTTTGAATTAGGTTAGTGCGTATGGGACTTGCCCAGCCGTTCTGTCGGACGGCAGGTCTTTCAGTAATATGGGTCAATCGGCGAGGTAGGCGGCGGGGGTTGAACCTGCCCCCGCCCTACACAATTAACGAACAATCATTTATGTCGTTTACTATAAATTGCGGCACACGGCAAATCTGCCACCCACACCCCCTTGCCAAGACTTTTGGTTTGCCTTCATTTCACGCTTTTTTTGCATTACATGACCTTACGATATTCACCCCCGCCCACGATTCCGACCGAAATCCTAAGAATTTTGCAAAAGCTCTTGACATTGCCTGCAAAAAGTAATATAATAGAATAGGTGCATTGTAATTATTTTTATGTTCCATGCGCCGGGATAATCATAAATTTTTTAAAACTGTATGGAGGTTTTGACAATGGGCAGAGTTTATAATTTCAGCGCGGGTCCCGCAGTTCTTCCCGAAGAAGTCCTCAAAGAGGCAGCGGAGGAAATGCTCGATTATAAGGGTACCGGTATGTCGGTAATGGAGATGTCTCACCGCTCCAAGGCTTACGATACTATCATCAAGGACGCGGAAAAGGATCTCCGCGAGCTGCTGAATATCCCCGATAATTACAAGGTTATCTTCGTTCAGGGCGGCGCTAACCTCGTTTTTGCAGAGGTTCCCATGAACCTGATGAAGAACGGCAAGGCGGCGTACATCATCACCGGTCAGTGGGCTAAGAAAGCCGCTGCCGAGGCTGAAAAGTACGGCGAGGTAGTAAGAGTTGCTTCTTCCGCTGATAAGACCTTCTCCTATATCCCCGACTGCTCCGACCTCGCTATTCCCGAGGACGCGGACTATGTTTACATCTGCGAGAACAACACTATTTACGGCACCAAGTTCTGGAATCTTCCCAACACCAAGGGCAAGATACTCGTATCCGACCAGTCCAGCTGCTTCCTTTCCGAGCCTGTTGACGTTTCCAAGTACGGCGTTGTTTACGCGGGTGTACAGAAGAACGTAGGTCCTGCGGGCGTTCAGATCATCATTGTTCGTGAAGACCTCATCGCCGACGGTCCCGCTTTCAAGCAGACCCCGACCATGTGCGACTGGAAGGTACAGGCTGACAATGAGTCTCTCTACAATACTCCTCCCTGCTATGGTATCTACATCTGCGGCAAGGTATTCAAGTGGATCAAGAAAATGGGCGGTCTTGAAGGCATGAAGGCTCACAACGAGAAGAAGGCAAAAATTCTTTATGATTTCCTTGACGAGAGCAAGCTGTTCAAGGGTACCGTTGAGAAGAAAGACCGTTCGCTCATGAACGTTCCGTTCGTTACCGGCAACGAGGAGCTTGACAAGAAGTTCGTAGCCGAGGCTAAGGCGGCAGGCTTCGAGAACCTCAAGGGTCACAGAACCGTCGGCGGTATGCGTGCTTCTATCTACAACGCTATGCCGATCGAGGGCGTAGAAAAGCTCGTTGAGTTCATGAAGAAGTTCGAGGCTGAGAACTCGTAATAATCTGTATTAAAAGAAAGGCGTGACTGACGACAATGGCTTCGGATAAAAACAAGCGTTTTGTTAAGGTGTACGAGGAAGGAAGCGGTATGCTTTCGTCGTTTGCGATAATCATTGACCGTCTTACGGGCGTGAATTATCTTATGCACTTCGGCGGCGAACACGAGAGCATGACTCCCCTGCTCGACCAGAGCGGCAGACCTATCGTCACGCCCCTTTACGATATGGACACAAAGAGATAATTTCCCCGGCAGGAGGGTTTAAGCTATGAGCAATGATTCTTCCGGCGGCGGCAGCGCTGCCAAAAGCGGCGCAAAGGCGGGTATCACCATGGGGAGCTGCCTTGCAATGGTCATAAGCTATGTAAAGTGGCATTCGATATTCTGGGCGATAATCCACGGCTGCTTAAGCTGGGTGTATGTTATCTATTACGCAATTCGTTACTGAGATATTTAACAGGCAGGCGCAGGACGGTGAACGCTCTGCGCTGTCTGATAAATTAAAGAACAAAATTAATTGTTTAGGAGGTTGTTTATGGCACTAATTAATATACCAATGAATGGTAAGATCACTGCTGGTGAATATTCTGGAAAGACTATTGTAAAAAGCGGAAAAGATATGCTTGTTGTGTTAAGTGCATTATGGTCTATTAAAGATGGCGAAAACTGTATAATTATTAACAGTAGCAATGTAAGTTCCTACAACCTCATAGACCAATCTGCAAAAGGAAAATATACTGTTCAGATTAATTGGACGAAGGGCGGCAAATCACTTCTCGAATGTGATAACGCTGTTTATACAGAACTTGTAAAGGCTCTGTTCTAATATTTCTGTTTAGTGTATAATATTTCTTATGAAAGGACTAATGTACAATGAACAATGTACTTACGCTGAATAAGATCGCAGCCTGCGGTACAAACATTTTCGACAAGAACACCTACACCGTAGGCGATTCTGTTGAAAACCCCACCGCTATCATGGTTCGTTCGGCTAAAATGCACGACATGGAGTTCGGCAAGGAGCTTCTTGCTATCGCAAGAGCCGGCGCAGGCACCAACAATATCCCCGTTGACAAGTGCGCGGAGCAGGGCATCGTTGTATTCAACACCCCCGGCGCAAACGCCAACGCCGTTAAGGAGCTTGCCGTTGCGGGTCTTCTGCTTGCGGCAAGAAAGGTTCCCGAGGCTATCGAGTGGGCTAAGACCCTTAAAGGTCAGGGCGACGAGGTAGGCAAGCTCGTTGAAAAAGGCAAGAGCAATTTCGCAGGCGGCGAGATCATGGGCAAGACTTTAGGTCTTATCGGTCTCGGCGCTATCGGCGGCAAGCTGGCTAATATCGCTATCTCGCTCGGCATGAACGTTATCGGCTACGACCCGTTCCTTTCGGTAAACGCTGCCCTTAACCTGAAACCGCAGGTAAAGGTAACAGCCAACGTAAACGACATCTATGCCGAGAGCGACTACATCTCGCTGCACCTTCCCTTCAATGCCGACACCAAGGACACTATCAACGACGACACCATTGCTCTCTGCAAGGACGGCGTAAAGATCCTGAACTTCGCACGCGGCGAGCTGGTAAACGGCGCGGCTATCGTTAAGGCTCTGGCTTCCGGCAAGGTAGGCAGATATGTTGTTGACTTCCCGAGCAACGAGGTTATCGGCGTTGAGAACGTTGTAGCTATCCCTCATCTCGGCGCTTCCACCGAAGAGAGCGAGGACAACTGCGCTGTTATGGCGGCTAACGAGCTTATCGCTTACATCGAGAAAGGCGCTATCCTTAACAGCGTAAACTTCCCGAACATCGAGCTGCCCAAGACAGGCGATATGCTGGTTTGCGTTCTGCACAAGAACGTTCCCGCGCTGATCTCGCAGCTCACCTCCGCCGTTGCTGATAAGGGCGCTAACATCGAGAATATGGTAAACAAGTCCAAGAAGGACTGGAGCTGCACCATGCTCGACGTTACAGGCGAGGCTGACGTAGCCGCTATCGAGGCTATCGACGGCGTTGTAAGAGTAAGAGTTCTTTAATTCTTATTGAGCATAGAATAATATAGCAAACGGCTCATTCCTTAGCGGAGTGAGCCGTGTTTTTTTGTCCTTTCAATAAGTGAGCGTTTAATATACCAAATCCGCCCTACAATATGACCAATTTTTCATGCAGCGGCGATTGAACATATCCGTGCAAATGAACTAAAATAAACGTTCACATATTCTTTAATCTACCGATTTAAGCGACTCCGCCATGTTGATTCGGTCGAGCTTTATCTCCATGAAGATATTGACAATGAAATTGAACACAAACGTCAGCACGATACTATAAACATAACTCATGGGAAGTATCCTCGCCTTGAACGTTACCATATCGACCCTGATATGCGCCATTACAAAGCTGTGCAAAAGTATTCCCAGCCCAAGCCCGACAACGATACCCATTGCCGTAAGCGCTATATTCTCGCGCAGAACATACGCCGATGTCTCGCGGCGGAAAAAGCCCAGTACCTTTATCGTGGCGATCTCGCGCAGTCTTTCCGTGATATTGATATTCGTCAGGTTATAGATAACGACGAACGCCAGCCCCGCCGCGCAGATTATGATAAGCAGCACAACGTAGTTCAGGCTTGACATGGTGTCCCTCATGCGCGTTCTCACTACCGAGAACAGATTGAAATATTGTACGCTCGGACACGATGTGATGTCGGCGCTTGCCTCTTCCTCGTTCTCGCCCTCGTTGAAGTTCAGGAATGCGAAGTTGTATTCCACCTTTTCGCCGAACTTGCTTTCAAGCGTTTCGGGCGATATGAATATATAATTATAGAGATAATTGTTGAAAACGCCCGTGACAGTCAGCCGCATTTCGCGCAGCTTGTCGTCGCGGAGAACTATCCTGTCGCCGACATTCACGCCGTAGCGCTCCTGCAAGCTGTAACTTACTATCGCCTCGCCCTTTTTCGGAGCCGGAAGCGCTTTGCCCTCCTTCGTGTTGAAAAGGAAGAAATCGGTCATGGTTTCGTAATTCTCGGGCGCGTAAACGTCCATTTCCTTCTCGCGGTCGTCCTCGCCGTAGATAAGGTTCCACGACATGGCGCGGGCGAGAGCGTAGCCCTCTGTGTGCTTTTCGAACTTCTCTTTCAGGTCGGAGGGCAGCTTGCCGTTTTCGGGCTTGTAGCGCATATCCGCGTCGGCAATCAGAATCTCGTCAAACTGCACGTCGCCGAAGCCCTTTACGGAATCGTTTATGCCGAAGCCCGTCAGCAGCAGCGCCGTACAGCCGCTTATGCCGACTATCATCATGAAAAGGCGGCGCTTGTAGCGGAAGATATTTCTCACCGATACCTTGTGCAGGAATTTCATGTGCTTCCAGATAAACGGTATTCTTTCGAGAAGAACGCGCTTGCCCGCTTTGGGTGCCTTGGGGCGCATGAGCTGCGCCGCGGTCTCTTCAAGCTCGTGGCGGCAGGAGATCCATGTCATGCCGACCGAGCATATCAGCGAAGCCGCCAGCGAAAGCAGCGCCAGCCACGGATTGAAAACGTAATCAATATCAAGCGGCAGATACATCAGCTTGTAGGTCATCCAGATTATCGCGGGGAAGGTGAGCGTTCCCGCTATGTAACCGATGATGCAGCCGATAGTCGCCGCCGCGCCCGAGTAGAACATGAACTTGCCCATGATCGACTTTTCCGAATAGCCCAGCGCCTTGAACATACCTATCTGCGTGCGCTGCTCCTCGACCATGCGGCTCATTGTCGTCATGCAGACAAGCGCCGCCACCAGCACGAAGAACACGGGGAACACGCTTGCCACCTGCTGAACTATCGCCGAGTCGTTCTCGAAGCACGCATAGCCGACGTTGGTGCTGCGGTCGAGCAGATAGCCTTCCGGCTCGTCTATGTCCGCCAGCTTCTTTTCCGCGTCGGCGATCTCCTTTTCCGCGTCGGCGAGCTTTTCTTCAAGCTCTTTCTTTCCGTCCTCGTACTCTTTCAGACCGTCTTCGTATTTCTTCAAGCCTTCTTCGTACTGCTGCTTGCCCTCGCGATACTGCTTTTTGCCGTCTTCGAGAGCCTTTTTGCCGTCCTCGTACTGCTGTTTGCCCTCATCGAACTGTTGTTTCTTTTCCTCATAGAGCGCTTTGCCCTCGTTGTATTGCTTAACGCCCGCGTCGTACTCCTGTTTGCCGTTGTTGTACTGAGTAACGCCGTCGCTGTATTTCGAAAGCCCCGCCGAGTATTCCTCTATCGCCTTCTGATACTGCGCCAGACCCTCGTTGTACTGGTCAAGCCCCTTCTGATATTCCGCCTTTGCCGCGTTAAGCTCTTCCTTCTTTTCGGCAATGAGCTTTTTGTTTTCCTCGACTTCCTTCTTGCCGTCGGCGAGCTTTTTCTTGCTTTCCTCGATCTCCTTCTTGCCGTCGTCGATCTGCTGCTTGCCCTGCCGGAGCTGCAACTGCTGTTCGGCGGTGAGGTAATCCATTATCGTGCTGACGACTTCCTCCGGCTTGGTGGAAGCGCGGTCGAGCAGCTTTTTCTTCTGCTCATCGTTCAGCATCCAAAGCACGCGGTTAAGCGATTCGTACACCTTTGCGACATATTGCTGTTCCGCATCGTCGAGCTTCTTTTCCGAATCGGCGATGAGCTTTTCGTTTTTCTCGATCTCCGCTTCGCCGTCCTTGATCTGCTTTTCGCCGTCGGCGATCTGCTTTTCGGCATCGGCTATCTTCTGTTCGCCCTCGTTCAGCTTTTGTTCGCCATCCGCGAGCTGCTTTGCCGCGTCGTCGAGCTGCTGTTTTGAGGAATCGAGCCTTGTGCCTGCCGCGTCAAGCTGTTCCTTTCCTACGTCAAGCTGAGTCTGCGCGTTGTCAAGCTGCGTTTTTGAAGCGTCGAGAGTAGCCTCGCCCGCCGTGATCCTGCTCTTGGCGTTGTCAAGCTCCTTCTTAGCATTGTCAAGCTGCTTTTCGCCGTCGTCAAGCTCCTTTTTGGCATCTTTGAGCTTGCCCGAATTGTCGTTTATTTCCTTTTTCGCATCGTCAAGCTGTTCCTTTGCATCATCGAGCTGTTCCTTTGCATCGTCGAGCTGTTTCTTTGCGTCGTCGAGCTTTTTCTGACCGTCCTCGCGAGCCTGTTCAAGCTCCTTTTTGCCGTCGTCGATCTTCTTTCTGCCGTCGGCGAGGAGCCTTTCATAGCGCACCTCCGCCTGTTCGTCGGCGAGCAGCTTCCAGAGGTCTTTGCGTTCCTCCATGAAGTCCTTGTATTCGTCGGAATAAAGGTCAAGATCCTGATCGAAGCGGACATATATATCGCTGTAAAAATCGCGGTCGAAATCCTCGCTCATTACATAGGCAAAGCCGCGAACGCTGCCGTTGCCGAGCGAGGTAGAGCCGCGCTCCCAGTGGATATAAAGGCTTGAATACACCAGCCCGACCACGCGCAGCTCGGTGAATTTCAGCATATCCTTTGTTCCGTCCTCGTTGTCGGGACTTACATATATCTTATCGCCGACTTTAAGCCCCGACGACTTATCCGCCACACATTCGCCCGGATTTTTGGGAAGTCTGCCGTTAAGCACCTCAAGACCGTTTATCATGCCCGGCATTGAATGGAGCTTAATGACAAATTCGTATGTATCGTCGCTGTCAAAGTCCTTGCTGTCGGTAAAAAGAACGTCGGCGCTGTTGGCACCCTCGACGTAGCGCACCTCGTCTTCCGAGGCTATCGCCATTATGTCCTCATCGTCCCAGCCGACCGTTGACACCAGCCGATAATCATAGAACTGATGTTCGTTAAGAAAACCGCCTATCGTTTCAAGCATTGCGGGCGTGGTAAGGTTCGTTCCCGAAAAAAAGCCCACGCCCAGCATAATTATTGACAATATCGCCGCGAATCTTCCGAAGGTGCCTTTTATCTCCCTGAACGCGGTCGTTTTCATCTTTGATCTCATCTGTTTTTACCACTCGATGTCTTCTACGTTCACTATGTTATTGTTTATGCGCATATTTTCGACGGTGCCGCTTTTTACGGTGATTATCCTGTCCGCCATTGCCGCCAGCGCGGAGTTATGCGTTATAACAACTACCGTCATTCCCGAGCTGCGGCAGGTATCCTGGAGCAGCTTCAAGACCGCCTTGCCCGTATTGTAATCGAGAGCGCCCGTAGGTTCGTCGCAGAGCAGCAGCTTGGGATTCTTTGCCAAAGCTCTCGCGATAGCCACGCGCTGCTGTTCGCCGCCCGAAAGCTGCGCGGGGAAGTTCATCATCCTGTCGCCCAGACCCACCTGCCGCAGAACGGTCTCCGCGTCAAGGGGTTCGCGGCATATCTGCGCCGCAAGCTCGACGTTTTCAAGCGCCGTAAGGTTCTGCACAAGGTTATAGAACTGGAAAACAAATCCAACATCGTAGCGGCGGAACGCGGTCAGCTGTTTTTTATTGAAGTGCGAGATTTCACGGCCGTCGAGCAGAACGCTGCCCGAGGTAAGCGTATCCATACCGCCGAGAATATTAAGAATGGTCGTCTTGCCCGCGCCCGAAGCGCCGACGATAACGCAGAACTCGCCTTTTTCGATAGCAAAGTTCACATTGGAGAGCGCCTGAATCTCTATCTCGCCTGTTCTGTATATTTTTTTTACGTTTTTAAATTCAACAAAGCTCATTTGTTCGCCTTTCTGATTGATTTGTCAACATGAATTAGTCGTACTTTTATATTATAACATATTATTATTTAAATATCAAGAGAAAAATTCAACAAATATCCGTTTTTCGAGGTATTCCGACGGAATGGCAGGAAAGAGCAAGAAGCCGATCCGTACAAAAATAAAATCGGCAATTTATAAAAAAGCCGACCAAAAAGCACTATCAAATAAATTCACAGAACGTAACGAAAACGAGTAGATTGCCGATTTGTGCAAAAGATCTGCACAAAGTCAGGGATTTCCTCACGGTCGGGGAAAATCACCGACAAGCCCCGCCCAACAATCCACATTATACCGATTTAATGTAGGGGCGCACCTATGTGTGCGCCCGTTCGGAAAAAACGCGCCTGTTGGCGGGCGCACACGCAGGCACGCCACTACATAACAAAAGCCGTATTATTTGCCAAGATCTACCTTCCAGCCCGCTACCTTTTTCTGCAAAAGCGTAAGATCGTCAACGTCGATTTTGTCATCGCAGTTTACGTCTGCCGCAAACTTGTTGCCAAAAGTCTTCCAGCCCGCTACGAACTTCTGGAGGAGCGTAAGATCATCAACATCAATAATGCCGTCGTCGTTGATGTCGCCTGCTGCGTCGATCTCGCAGATAAAGCCGAAATTTTCGATTCCGAAGAAGGCCTCTTCTCCGCAGGTGCCGTCGCTTTTGATGTCGTTCCATTTATAGGTGGTATCGCTGGGGGCAAGCGGATTTTTTTCCTTGTAGATCATGAGCGCGTCCTCATTGGAATTGTGGAGGTCGGGCTGATCGGCAGCCCAGTTGGTATATACCACCGCTTCGCCCGTGACCCAGGTGATAGTGCCGCTTGCAACCATTCCGCCTATCCAATAGCTGTTGCGCTCGCCTTTTCTAAGCAGCTCTTCGATGAACTCTTGTTCTTCCGCGCTGTTGATCGTCACAAGATGTCCGCCCTTCGCACGGCAGAATCTGTCAGCCTCCTGCCATGTCATGCTGTGGTCGTACCGCCTGTATTTGTGTTCGCGATAGGCTTTCTCGCTGCTGTCCGCCGCGCTTGCCGTCACTGATGTACCCATTACGCCCGCCGCCATTACCGCCGCGCAGGCTGCCGCCAATAATTTTTTTATCTGCATTATACATTTTCCTTTCTCTGCTGATAAATTTGATTAGCTTTATACTATAAATGAGCAATGCCGTCAGCTTGTGTCAATTCCGAGACCTGACGCACTTTCCTTATTTGGTGAAAGCACACATTTACAGCCGATCTATACACATATTATTATATCATTTTACAGAGCAAAAGTCAAGTGCATTATTCCGCCGAATGCGTGTTCGTCGAGGTATTCCACGCTGCCTGGGATCTCTACGCTTTCAAGAGCCGTACATTTCGCAAAGGCTGCGCAGCCTATACTTTTCACGGAATCGGCTATCTCGATCTCGGTCAGTCCCTCGCAGCCGCAGAACGCCAGATCGCCGATGCGGGTCACTCCGTCCCCGATAATTACTTTTGTTATCTCGCTGTTGCCTGTCCAGGGGCTTACTTTGCCGTCTTCCTCATCATATTCAAAGTCCTCGATAGCGCCGCTGCCGCTGACGGTAAGCGTACCCGCGTTCAGTTCCCAGCTTATGTTATCGGCGGCAGGCGTTTCGGAATCCGCCGACGCATTCACGGCGGCGTGACTGCCGCAGCCTGTTAAACATATCGTTCCTGCGGAGATACCACAAAGCATTATTACAGCTGTTATTCCCGCGATGACCTTATTTTTCATAGAATATCCCTTCCCCTTCAAAAAAATGATAGAGCTATGATAACACACTATTAAAGAAATGTCAATGCAGCGGACAAAGTATCGGTTCTTGATTTTGCAGTATCATATCTTCTTTTCGGGGTATCAATACCCGCTTATCCGATAAGCTGCAAGACCCCCGACGCGGCAGCCGCCATAAGCGCAAAGCCGACGATCGAACCTATCCATTTGAACAGTTTTCTTTTCGCGGGGATAT
Source organism: uncultured Ruminococcus sp. (assembly GCA_902776945.1). GTDB lineage: Bacteria > Bacillota > Clostridia > Oscillospirales > Ruminococcaceae > YE71. The sequence continues at coordinate 19,084 of CACYSH010000049.1, read as the reverse complement.
ATGGCATGAGGTCTTCAGTGCCGGGGATTATCCACGCCTTTGTGCGCCCCACCCACCATTCGTCTATGAACAGCCTGTCAAAGAGGTTCGCGATCATATAAACGGCGTATATCTGCAAAAAGCAGTTCAAAAAGCCCTCCGCGCCGTTGACAAAATGCACCGCGGCGGGGACGAGCAGCATATTCGGCAGGAATATTGCCGCACCCGAAACGGCGTTTGCACGTTTGATTTTTTCCTTTGTGGTAAGTCCTGATTTTACCACTCTGTCCTGAACGTCCTGTTCGTAGAAATTCGCCAGTCCGACTGCGCCGTTTGAGATGCCTATAACGCAGATAAGCAGCAGCCAGAAGCTCAGAAGCAGTCCTTCAAAAATAATCAGCATAATAACGACCTCCAGTATTGATTTGTAAGCATAGGATAACACATATTGCATTCGATGTCAAGCCGCATACAGAGAAACGTTACCTGCTGAAAGATTATCGTTTCCCGCATAGGGGGAACAAAAACGGTCTGCTCATTACGAACAGACCGTTTTGTATTTCATATTGATGTCTGACGGGGGATTGCTCGTCCGCGAAAATTCATCGCCTTTGCGATTTTGCGAACATTCGCGCAATCTTTTTGCAAAATATCGCTTTAAATTGCCGATTTTAATTTTTAGCCGCTCAGATTTCTTTACTTTGCGGGGGTCGCGGGCTTTGCGGCTTTTTATACCTTTTCAACCGCTATGGTCAGCATTTCACCGCCCATATCGTATTCCTTACCGCCCTCAGCACCGTCATTCAACAGCTTATCCGAAAGCAGCTTCTTACTTATATCAGCCTCATTCTTCGCCACGATCTCAGCCAGCTTATCATTACCGCCGATATGAATGATTATCCTGTCCATGACCTCAAACCCGCTGTCCTTGCGCATTTTCTGCACCTTCGAAATGAACTCGCGGACATAACCCTCTTCGACAAGCTCGGGCGTAAGATTGGTATCGAGCGCGATCGTAACGCCGCTGTCGGTCTGCGTGAAGTACCCGCCGCGCTGCTCGGTCTCGATAAGAACATCTTCCCTCATAAGCTCGATCTCTCCGGTCGAAATGGTGAGCTTCATAACGCCGTTAGCTTCAAGCTCCGCATAAGCCGCGTTTCCGTCAAGCTCCGCCAGTGCCGTGCGTATCTCGTTCAGATGTCTGCCGAACTTGGGTCCCAGCGTTTTCAGCTGCGGCTTGAACTTGTAGCCGATGAAGTCCGAAACGTTGTCGCTGTACTCGATGCACTTGACGTTCACCTCATCGCGGATTATGTCAAGGTAGGTCTCGGGCAGCTTGATGTCGCTCTTGATGTACATTTTCGCAAGCGGCTGACGGATCTTTCTGTTGGAAGCATTTCTCGCCGCAAGACCCAGCGCCTTGATGATAAGTACCTGCTCCATGTCCTGTTCAAGCTCCGCGTCGATCATGCTCTCGTCCGCCTTCGGATAGTCGCAGAGGTGAATGCTTTCGGGCGCGGTCGGGTCAACGCTGCGCACGATGTTCTGATATATTTCTTCTGTGATGAAAGGCACCATGGGAGCCGCACACTTGCAGAGGTTCACAAGAGCCGTATGCAGGGTCATGTAGGCGTTTATCTTGTCCTGCGTCATTTCGGGAGCCCAGTATCTTTCACGACCGCGGCGGACGTACCAGTTCGAAAGATCGTCCACAAAGGTCTGCATAGCTTTAGCCGCTTCGGGAATGCGGTAGCCCGCAAGGTTCTCGTCGGCAGCCTTGATCATGCTGTTCATCTTGGAAAGGATCCACTTGTCCATTACAGACAGCTTGTCGTATTTGAGAGTATGCTTTGTGTGGTCGAAACCGTCAATATCGGCGTAAAGCACATAGAAAGCGTAGGTATTCCAAAGCGTACCCATGAAATTGCGCTGACCTTCGGTAACGTTGTCGTCGCTGAACTTGTTCGGCAGCCACGGCGCAGAGTTGGTGTAGAAGTACCACCTTACCGCGTCGGCACCGTGCTTTTCAAGCGCGGCGAACGGATCGACAGCGTTGCCCTTCGATTTAGACATTTTCTCGCCGTTCTCGTCAAGCACAAGACCGAGAACAACGACGTTCTTGTAAGGTGCTTTGTCGAACAGAAGAGTAGAAATAGCCATGAGCGAATAGAACCAGCCGCGGGTCTGATCGACCGCTTCGGAAATGAAGTCGGCGGGGAACTGGCTCTCGAAAAGCTCTTTGTTCTCGAACGGATAGTGATGCTGCGCGAAAGGCATAGCGCCCGAATCGAACCAGCAGTCGATAACCTCGGAAACGCGCTTCATCTGCTTGCCGCACTCGGGACATTTGATAGTAACCGCGTCGATGTAGGGGCGGTGAAGCTCTATATCGTCGGGGCAGTTGTCGGACATGGATTTAAGCTCCTCGATAGAGCCGATAGAATGACGGCAGCCGCACTCGCACTCCCAGATATTGAGAGGAGTTCCCCAGTATCTGTTGCGGGAGATGCCCCAGTCCTGAACGTTTTTCAGCCAGTCGCCGAAACGTCCCTCGCCGATGTTCTTCGGGTACCAGTTTACGGTAGCGTTGTTGGCGATGAGCTTGTCCTTAACGGCGGTCATCTTGATGAACCAGCTGTCGCGGGCGTAGTAGATAAGCGGCGACTTGCAGCGCCAGCAATGCGGATATTCATGCTCGAACTTGGGCGCGGAGAACAGCTTGCCCTCCTTGTCAAGGTCTTTTAATACTTCGGGGTCGGCTTTCTTTACGAACATACCCGCGTAGGGGGTCTCTTCGGTCATGTTGCCCGCGCCGTCAACGAACTGCACGAAGGGCAGGTCGTACTTTCTGCCGACGTTGGCGTCGTCCTCACCGAATGCGGGAGCGATATGAACGATACCTGTACCGTCGGACATGGTAACGTAGGTATCACAAACGATATAATGACCCTTCTGCGGCAGCTTTGCCACATAGTCCTCGGTGCATTTGAAGAGCGGCTCGTATTCCTTGTATTCGAGGTCGGTTCCCTTGTAGGTCTCGACAACCTCATAAGCGGGCTTGCCGTCAGCCGCGAGCGAACCGAGAACGCTGTCAAGAAGTGCCTCCGCCATGATATAGGTGCGACCGTCGGCGGCGTTTACGCGGCAGTAGGTCTCGTTCGGGTTCACGCAGAGCGCCACGTTAGAGGGCAGCGTCCACGGGGTGGTCGTCCATGCGAGGAAGTAAGCGTTGTCCTCGCCCTTTATCTTGAAGCGGGCGACTGCCGAGCGCTCCTTTACGAGCTTATAGCCCTGTGCCACTTCGTGCGACGAAAGAGGAGTTCCGCAGCGCGGGCAGTAAGGCACGATCTTGAAGCCCTTGTAAAGCAGACCCTTATCGTATATCTGCTTCAAAGCCCACCATTCCGATTCAATAAAGCTGTTATGATAGGTAACGTAGGGGTTATCCATATCCGCCCAGAAACCGACGGTGCCGGAGAAGTCCTCCCACATACCCTTGTACTTCCATACGGATTCCTTGCACTTGGTGATGAACGGCTCCAGACCGTATTCCTCGATCTGCTCCTTGCCGTCGAGACCGAGCAGTTTTTCTACTTCCAGCTCGACCGGCAGACCGTGAGTGTCCCAGCCGGCTTTTCTCGGAACCATAGCGCCCTTCATGGCGTGGTAGCGGGGTATCATGTCCTTGATAGCGCGGGTGAGAACGTGTCCGATATGCGGCTTGCCGTTCGCCGTCGGAGGACCGTCATAGAAAACATAGCTCTCGCCCTTTCTGCGGGAGTCGATCTGCTTTTCAAATATGCCGTTCTCTTTCCAGAACTTTTCGACCTGCTTTTCCCTCTGAACAAAGTTCAGATTTGAATCGACCTTTTTGTACATATCTATCAATCCTTTCGTTTAGTAACCAAATTACCGGGATAAATTTACATAAACAGCGCCGCGCAGACAATTCCTATAAGGAAAAACGCAAACAGCGCCCAAAGAATGCCGGTCGCGAGCTTAAAGCCCTTGCTGTCGGGGATAATATATTTCTCGTAATTGTTCGGGTCAACGAGAATTTTGAGCTTATCGCCGACCTCATAGGGCTTGGCGCTCGTGCCGACGTGACTTTTGTGGGTGAACACCTGCCCGCCGACTGCGTACTGATAGGTAGGGTACCACATCGGGGCGTTGTTGTTATGTCTTCCGCTGTTATGTCCTCCGCCGTGATACGCTTTGTTATGTTCTCTTGACATATCAATAACGGTCGCTTCGGCGGTAATGGTGTATTCGCGGAGCTTCCTGTTCCGCGAGCGCGTCATCAGAAACGGCACAAGAAACAAGATCAGATCGACGAAAATAAACACCGCTAAAAATACCGCCTTAAAAGCCCCAGCATAGCTTGCTGACATAGCGCACCTCCCAAATAAAAAAAGCCCCCGCCCGTGTAAAACAGGACGAAAGCCGAAACTTACGTTATAACCACCCATTTTTACATCGTACCGACATACGACTATCCTTAACGCGGAAAAACGGCGCAGCCTACTCGCCCGCCCGGGGCTTTAGGTGCGCGGCTCGGAAGTGATATTCGGCAGACGGCTACCGGCGCCGCGCTCTCACCCTCCGCGGCTCGCTTTGGCTTTCGCCCGTGTGCTTACTGTCTTCGTCACAGCCTTTGCAACTATACAAAATTTAGTATAACACGCGGCGGGGGATTTGTCAAGGGAGAGTGAAAAAAATTAACAATTTCAGAATTTACCTTTTGCGTAAACTATATCCTTAAAAGTGACCGTCATTTCGTCAGCGTCAAACGAATACAGAAGCATATAGTTTCTTACAATAGCGTACCTTGTTCCCGGACGGTTTTCTCTTTCTTTAAATGACTCGGGGAAAACGCTTATGATCTTTGTGACCCGTTCAAGCTCATCATTTAACGCCGATGCAGCAAGAGGATTATCAAGAACAAAGATCATATAATTCAGGATTTTATCAAGAGAATTTTTGAAATCCACGGACAATATTATTTCATATTCCATACTTTGCCCTCATGCTTTCAAAAACCTCGTCAGCCGAATAGACTTTGCCCTCCGCGATGTGCTTTTCGGCGCGGTCAAGCCTTTCCGCCAGTTCTTCCTCACTGTGAACTATCACGGATTCGGGCGCGGAATCGGGTATCTCGGGGCGGAACGGCATACCCTTATTCAGCGCAGACTGTGCCAGAAACATATTCACCGCGTCGGAAAGAGAAATTCCCAGCCGCGCAAAAACTTCCTCAGCCTGTCTCTTTATATCGCCGTTCACGCGGACGTGTAAAGTATCGTCTCTTGTCATAGTAATTCTCCTTTCGGTTATATGTGTTCATGTTGTATATATATTGTAGCACATTTTTCGGAGTTTGTCAAGAGATAAACTTTGTTTAGGATTTTTTGTTCAGTCAAGTCAATATCATTTTAAAAATAATTCTTAAATTTCGCCGGAATACTTGCTTTTTTTTCCGAAACGTGGTATGATATAATAGATAAAATATTTTTTGGAGGGAACTGAAATGTCTAAGGCTACCAAATATGTATTCGTTACGGGCGGCGTTGTTTCCGGACTCGGCAAGGGTATCACCGCGGCTTCGCTCGGCAGACTTCTCAAAGCCCGCGGTTACAGCGTTACTATTCAGAAATTCGACCCCTATATCAATGTCGATCCCGGTACCATGTCGCCCTATCAGCACGGCGAGGTGTTCGTTACCGACGACGGCGCGGAGACTGACCTCGATCTCGGTCACTACGAGCGCTTTATCGACGAGAACCTTTCCGTCAATTCCAATGTCACCACCGGCAAGATCTACTGGACGGTGCTTAACAAGGAACGCCGCGGCGATTATCTCGGCTCCACCGTGCAGGTCATACCGCACATAACGAACGAGATAAAGGAACGCCTTTACCGCGTTGCCCGCCACTCCGACACCGATGTAGTTATCACCGAGATCGGCGGCACCGTCGGCGATATTGAATCAACGCCGTTCCTTGAAGCTATCAGACAGGCTTCAAAGGAAATGGGGCGCGGCAACAGCGTGTTTATCCACGTCTGCCTGATACCCTACATTTCCGGCTCGAAGGAGCTGAAATCAAAGCCCACCCAGCACTCGGTCAAGGAGCTGCTCAGTCTCGGTATACAGCCGAACATACTTGTTCTGCGCTCGGAGCAGCCTATCCCGCCCAGCATGACGGAGAAGATAGCGCTTTTCTGCAACGTCCACAAGGAAGACGTTATCCAGAATCTTACAGCACCGTCGCTTTACGAGGTGCCGATCTGGCTTGAAAACGAGGGTCTTGCCGATGTTGTGTGCGAGCATCTTAATCTGGAAAAGCGCGAACCCGACCTTTCCGGCTGGCTCGACATGATCGACCGCGTGAACAACTGCACCCGCGAGGTAACTATCGGGCTTGTCGGCAAGTATGTCGAGCTTGAAGACGCATATCTTTCCGTTGCGGAGGCGCTGCGGCACGGCGGCTTTGAGAACAGCGCGGCGGTCAACATCGAGTGGATACAGTCGGAGGACATCACCCGTGAGAACGCGGCTGAAAAGCTGGCGGGCTGCGACGGCATAATCGTTCCGGGCGGCTTCGGCGACAGAGGCATCGAGGGCATGATCGAGGCTATCCGCTACGCGAGAGAAACGAAGCTGCCGATGTTCGGTATCTGTCTCGGTATGCAGATGTCGGTCGTTGAGTATGCGCGGCACGTCTGCGGCTTTGAGGCTGCCAATTCGACCGAATTTGCGCCCGACGGGCCTCACCCTGTCATTGACATCATGGACACGCAGAAGGACGTTACCGAGAAGGGCGGCACTATGCGGCTTGGTCTGTACCCCTGCAAGCTGACCCCGAACACCATTTCGGCGAGCGGGTCTTTCGCCTGATGAAAAGCTGGTGGAGATCGTTGAGCTGCCCGAGAGTGTTCATCCGTGGTTTGTGGGTGTGCAGTTCCATCCGGAGTTCAAGTCGCGTCCGAACCATGCGCAGAAGCTGTTTAAGGACTTTATCCGTGCAGCGGTGGAGTATTCGCAGAAGTAAGATAAAAGAGATGCTTTCGGGCATCTCTTTTTTTATACTGTAAATGAGCAATGCCGTTAATCGGCATAAATTCAGATTATCACAAATCTTGTAGGGCGGTGACAGATTCGCCCCCCGCCGTTCCACCGAAAAAACGTGCGGGTTTGCAAGATTTATTTGTTCACGAACAATATGTGTTTTGTGAAATCGGTGAGGTTGTGCGGGCAAGCGGCGGGGGCAAGCCTCCGCCCTACATTTTGTCTTGTGGGGTCACACGGGCGCACAGGAAAACACGCGCCGTAAGGCGCACCTTAACTATTAACTATTCACTATTAACTATACACTAAGAAAAAGCCCCCGGCAGTAGGTGTGTCTGCCGGGGGCAATATAAGGAGGTGATTAATAACCACTCGTGAAGTTTATATTTATCTTTATCTTATTATCTTATCTCAAGACGGCGCGTCTGCGGAACATCGGGGTGCTTCTTCGGCAGATCCATATACAGAATGCCGTTTTTGTACTCCGCGCTGATCTTATCGGTGTCTACTCCCGTGAGGTCAAAGCTGCGCTTCAGCGAGCAGCAGCTGCGCTCGCGCCTGATATATTTCGGGGGCTTTTTGCCCTCTTTGTTTTCCTTGTCAGGCTCCTCGTTCGTTTCGGTGCAATGCTCTGCCGAGAGGGTCAGCATATCGCCCAGAATATCGAGCTTGATCTCGTCCTTCTCGAAGCCCGGAAGTTCTGCCTCCAGTATATATTTATCGCCCTCGTCGCGCACATCGGTCTTGAAGCCGCCGAAAGTCGGGGCGGGTCTGCTTCCGAAAAAGTCGTCAAACGGGTCAAAGAAATCAGGTGATCTTCTTTCAAAAGGTGCAATGCCAAACATAAGCTTATCCTCCTTCATGCAGCCGATAGGCTGCCGGCAAAAATCTTTGCCATACAAATTTTTTCAAACTTTCCGATTTTGATTTTGTCCGATATGATAGATCACAGCCGGCACATTGGTATCAGTCCTTTCAGGTATTTCTTTTTCAACTTTCCTTTTGTGTTTCTCTTTTTCTTAACTGTATATATGATACCCCCACTGTATGTTGATATAGTGATAATATCGTGAAAATCAGATAAAAATTAGCAGTCTAAGCAGAAGAGTGCTAAAAGTGCTAACCGTTTTAAGGGCTATCGTCAGAATTTGGCGTAAAATTTTTTAAAAAAAGTAATGACAAACGGCTTTCAATGTGGTATAATAGAAGAACAGTCCGAAAAAATACATAGTCGGAAGGAGGGGTCAGACGCTTGAACAGTGAGCGTGCTTACAATGACGATAACGGCTATGACGACGAACGCTACGACGACCAGCGGTACTACGACCAACGCTACGGAGACCAGCGATACTACGACCGTTATGATGATAATGCCGATTATGACAAAAATGAATATGGTACCAACAATGCCAACAATAATAACGACCATAATGATAATGGCTATTATGATTATTATTATCATTATTTCGAGGAACCCAAACAGCAGAACAATGATCCGCCGGAGAATACTTCCGCCGCGAAAAATACACCGAGTTCCCCGCCCGTAAATGCTGCCCCGACGGTAAAGGTTTCCCAGCCCGTGAAGGCACAGCCGACCGCGAAGGCACAGCCTGCTACAAAGCACAAGCCGCAGGAGAAAGCTCCCGTTAAGAAAAAGAAGCAGAGTTCCCCTATCGCAAAGGCTTCGAAGCTCATGAAGGCAAAGCTGACCACGAATGCACAGCAGTCCGCGAAGGCAAAGCAGTCCGCAAAGGCAAAGCCTGCCGCGAAGACACAGCCGAACGTGAAGGCACAGAGTTCCCCGACCGCAAAGGCAAAGCCGAACGTGAAGGCAAATCCTGCCGCGAAGGCACAGCCGACCGTTAAGGCACAGGGTACCCCGACCGTGAAGGCACAGCCGACCGCGAATGCACAGCCGACCGCGAATGCACAACAGCCCGCGAATGCACAGCCGACCGTGAATGCACAGCCGACCGCAAATGCACAACAGCCCGCAAATGCACAGCCTGCTCCCGGGAAACCGCACGAGCCGCTTGTATACTCGGGAACGTTCGTCGGCGAGTATGATGAGAACACTCAGGCAGCCGTTCTGGAACAAATACGCCTTGCGAAGATTCGCCGTGCCCGCGCCGACAAACGCGCCCGCGACAAGCTGCACGCCGAGATATTTTTGGTAACGGTCGCGGTCGCCGTGCTGGTGTTCGTCGGGTTTATGATAGTCCACATTAACAAGCGCAACCGCGAAACGCAGACGTTTATAATGCAGGAGCCTGAAAAAACGACGGTGCAGGAGGAGCTTCACGATCTGCCCGAGCCTATCGAGAAAAAGACCGCTCCGCCGCCTGTGGTCGGCACGACCCCCTACGCGGGAGAAGCCGCAGGGCATACGCTTATCCAGCAGGATGGTCTTACATACGTTGACGGCATACTTATCGTGAACAAGACCTTTTCTCTGCCGAAGGACTACGCGCCCGGCATTTCGCCCGAGGCGGAACAGGCGTTCTACGCTATGGCAGCCGACGCATGGACAAATTACGGCGTGTCGCTCTGGCAAAATTCTGGCTACCGCAGCTACGAAGAGCAGGAAGCAAAATACAACGAATACGCCGCCGAGCGCGGTCTTGAAGAGGCGGACAAGGTTTCGGCACGCCCGGGACATTCCGAGCATCAGACAGGGCTTTGCTACGACATAAACTCCACGGAGTTCTCGTTCGCCGACACGTTCGAGGCGCAGTGGCTGGACGAGCATTGCGCGGAGTACGGCTTTATCGTGCGGTTTCCGAAGGGCAAGGAGATGATAACGGGCTACGAGTACGAGCCGTGGCATCTGCGGTATGTCGGCGTGGAGCTTGCGCAGACGATACATTCGCAGGGGCTGTGCCTGGAGGAATATCTGAACGTTACGTCAAATTACGAGAATTCACCCGACAACGAAGCGTTCTTAAAATCGCACGAGCAGTTCATGGAAAACAAGCCTGACGAAAACGCCGCCGCCGGACAGGCTGGTAACGGCTATGGGGATTGAATAACGTATAACAGACCTGTCCGGTAAGCCGTTCTACCCACAATATATTGTAGGGTCGGGGCTTGCCCCGACCTTATGAAAACACATATATTGATTAATTTGGTCGAAGGTGGGGGCAAGCCCCGCCCTACCATATATAGTGGTTATTGGATAAGTCTGATAAAAAACCGGACTGCGGGTTTTGATACAGTCTGGTATAAATATGTGTACATCATTACAATTTTCTGTAAATTTTTTCTTTTAGAAATTGCATTTGTTGCATTTTTATGTTATAATCTGAATAAAAAAGGAGCGTTTTGTATGTTTTGCTATAAATGTGGCTCTTCTGTTCCCAATCAAGCAGCTTTTTGTCCGAATTGCGGAACTTCGTTATCAATATTATCCGATTCAATCAGTGATTCTATCTCTCAGGATTCTCAAAGCAATATTACTGGCTCTTCTTATGATAATGATAATACTAAATTACCTTTTGAGTGGGGAATATACAATCTACATGACTCTACAATTGATATTGAACCTGATTGCATAATCTTTAAACTTTATTTAACTTCTACAAAAATAAAAGATACAAAAATATACTATTCTGATATAGTTAGTGTTACCAAAAAACGAGATGGAACTGTTTTCAGAACGACAATTACTTATAAAGTAAATAATAAATTAAAAGAAAAAAAGTTTCATGGAAAAAATGATGCTACTTATAATGCTATTACAGATTTTCTTATTGAAATATCAAAATTAAGTTCTTCTGATATACAAAGTTATGTATCATCGAAATCTGATACATCTTTTCATTCTATACAGCCTAATACTGTTCAATCAACACTACCAGTTCGACAAGAACAAGAATATGAACCTCCAAAATTTATAAAAGACCGTCAGATAATCGCTGAAAAAAAACATCAATTGGAAATAGAACGTGAAGCAAGCAAAACCACGGCTAAACAACGAAAGAAAATGAACAAGGAGCAAGGAATTGCTTGTTGTCCAAAATGTGGGAGTACATCAATTGTTGCAAATAAGCAAGGCTTCGGAATAGGAAAAGCTATTACTGGTGTTGCATTATTAGGCACAGCAGGCTTACTTGCCGGTAATATCAATTCACAAAAACTATATGTAACTTGCCTAAACTGCAAACATAAGTGGAAAATTTAATATACTTACCAATTTAGTATTAATACACAAAACACGGGCTGCACCCCAAAAGGAGCGCAGCCCGATTTTTTATGTCTTGTTAAATTTCAGCCGGAATATCAGCCCATTACTACCTCAACATTAACGGTCGCGCCCTTAGCCGCCGCGGGAACTACGTTGCCCTCGATAGCCTTGCCGTCAACCGTTATCGACTTAACGCCCTTGCAGATGTGGTCGGGGTTCTTGATCGTGATGTTGTAGGTCGCGCCGCGGAAGAAGCGCGAAGCCGTGAAGCCGTCCCACTCGTGAGGAATGGACGGGTCAATTTTCAGACCGTTGTAATCGGGGATAACGCCCAGTATGTACTGCGAAATGGCTACGAAATTCCATGCCGCCGTGCCTGTCAGCCAGCTGTTCTTGGCTTCGCCGTGACGCTTCGCGTCCTTGCCCGCGATCATCTGCGCGTATACATACGGCTCGGTGCGGTGCAGGTCGCTGATGTCTTCAAGGAACGCGGGAGCGATCTTGCTGTAATATTCGAAAGCTCTGTCACCGTTGCCGATAGCCGCTTCCGCACAGATTATCCATGCGTTGTTGTGGCAGAAGATACCTGCGTTCTCCTTGTAGCCGCCCGGATAGGTCGAAATTTCGCCGTATTCCTTGTAATACTTGGTAAACGCGGGGTTGTTCAGCACAAGACCGTACTTGGTGGAGAGGTACTTGTTGACAGAATCCATAGTGAGCTTGTCCTTGCCGTCTTCCTTGCCGAGACCAGCCATTACAGCAAAGCCCTGCGGCTCGATGAAGATCTTGCCTTCCTCGCACTCCTTCGAACCCATCTTCTTGCCGAAGTCGTCGTAAGCGCGGAGGAACCATTCGCCGTCAAAGCCGTATTCCATAGTGTTCTTGTTCATCTTGTCGATCTCAGCCTGCGCCTTGGCGGCTTCGTCGTCAAGACCCTTGTACTTGCAGAGCGCAACGTATTCGGGACCAATGAACGCCATCATTGTAGCAACGAGAACCGATTCAGCAACGCGGCTGAACTTCTGCTCGCCGTACTTGGGGCTGGTGTAGGTCTGGAAACTCTCGCCCGGGGTGTCCGAATGGCAGGAGAGGTTGATGCAGTCGTTCCAGTCGGCACGCATAGCGAGCGGCAGACCGTGAGGACCAACGTTCTCGGCAACGTGCCAGAAGCTCTTTTCGAGGTGGTGCATCATGGGCTGTGCCTGAGCGGGGTCGTTGTCGTAGGGAACCATTTCGTCAAGTATCCCGTAGTCGCCTGTCTCCTTGATGTACTGTGCGGTGGAAAGTATCATCCACAGCGGGTCGTCGGAGAAGTCGCCGCCGATAGCATCGTTGCCCTTCTTGGTAAGGGGCTGATACTGATGATAGCAGCCGCCGTCGGGGAACTGAGTCGCCGCCAGGTCGAGTATTCTCTGTCTTGCTCTGTCGGGGATCTGATGAACGAAGCCCAGCAGATCCTGGTTGGAATCGCGGAAGCCCATGCCTCTGCCGATGCCGCTCTCGAAGTAGGAAGCCGAACGGGACATATTGAATGTTACCATGCACTGGTACTGGTTCCAGATGTTTACCATTCTGTTTACCTTTTCGTCGGCGGTGTTTACCTTGTACTGCGACAGCAGACTTACCCAGTAAGCCTTCAGCTCTTCAAGAGCCTTGTCCGCCTTTTCGGGAGTGCCCATCTGCTCGATCATCTCGTAAGCCTTGGACTTGTTCATGCTGCCGTCGGCGTTGAATTTCTTGTCGAAGTCGTTCTCAACATAACCCAAAATGAATACGAGTTCCTTTGTCTCGCCCGCGTGGAGCTTGATGTCAAGGCAGTGAGAAGCGATAGGCGACCAGCCGTCAGCAACGGAGTTGGAGGGCTTGCCTGCCATAACGGTCTGCGGATTGCCGAAGCCGTTGTACAGACCCATGAAGCTCTCGCGGTCGGTGTCGTAGCCCGCAATGTCAGCGTTTACGGTGTAGAACGCGAAGTGATTGCGGCGCTCCTTGTACTCGGTGCGGTGGAAAATGGTCGAGCCTTCGATCTCCACCTCGCCCGTGTTGAAATTTCTCTGGAAGTTCTCGCCGTCGTCCTGAGCGTTCCACAGACACCATTCAAGGAACGAGAACAGTTTGAATTTCTTGGTCTCGGCGGAGGTGTTGGTGAGCTTCACCTTCTGAACCTCGCCGTTGAAGTGCATCGGTACAAAGAATGTTACCTCCGCTTCAACGCCGTTTTTCGAGCCTTTGATCACGGTGTAGCCCATGCCGTGACGGCAGGAATACTTGTCAAGCTCGGTCTTTACGGGCGACCAGCCGGGCGACCATACCGTGCCGCCGTCGTTGATGTAGAAATAGCGTCCGCCCATATCAACGGGAACGTTGTTATAGCGGTATCTCGTTATGCGGCGCAGTCTCGCGTCCTTAAAGAAGGAATAACCGCCCGCCGTGTTGGAGATCAGCGAGAAAAATTCCTCCGTCCCGAGATAGTTTATCCACGGGTAGGGTGTTCTGGGATTTGTGATGACATACTCCCTGTTTGCGTCGTCAAAGTAACCAAACTTCATGTTTCAGTTCCACCTTTCGTAATTTATAATTAATTTACAAAAATTAATTCCTCTGTATAGCGATTATGTCAGCTTCGCGCTTTCTATCATGGCGCTGTGAAAATAATATTCCACCGTCAGACCGTTCTTGTATTCGGTGACGCTGCTGTATCCGGCTTCGGTTATCATATCAAAGATATTGCTGTGAAGACCGTCCGTGCGGACTTCGCCGCCCGAAAGCTCCTCGTAAAGACTGCCCGTTATCGGCATCTGCACGTTCTCGCCGCCGTCGTAAAAGCCTAAGTAATAATTTGAGCCGGAGACCGAAAGCACATAATCGTCAAGCTCCGCACGGGTAACGCCGTGCAGGTCGCGGCTGATGTTTACCACGCTGAACGTGAATATCGCCGCCGTGACGAAAACGACTGCCATGCTGCCGATAAAAGCTATCAGCTTTGCGCCCGTATTATGCTTTCCCACGCAAAACTTATAGAACAGGAATACCTCCGCCGCGAGTATCACCGCCGTGAGTATCAGGCAGCAGAGATTTACCCTGAAAAAGCGCTGTATCTCGGGTCGTCCGCCCAGAAAATCCGCGTCGGCAAGAACCGACCTGCGCAGCGCCAGCGCTCCCATGCACGGCAGCACAAGCACTATCATGACCGCTTTCCATAACTCAGCGCCGATAGCGGTCGAGAGCAGCCCCGAAAAGCTGTTTCTTTGGTTCATATCAGAGCGTTATCTCTCTGTGACCTGTGCCGGTATGCTTAGGCTCTTCCTTTTCGAGTTTTTCGTAAGCCGCGGTAGCATCGGCGATCTCCTTATCGGCGGCTTCCTTGGTCGCCTTTGCCTTGTCAAGCTCTGATTTTCCCAGATCAATAGCCTCCTGCAAGGTCGCAATGTTCTTTTCGTGACCTGCTACGTCGGCTGCCTTTGCCTTTTTATAGAAATCGTTGAAACGATTTTCGTATGCCGAAACGGAGTAAGCGTCGCCGGGCGTTGAGTATCCGCCGAATACCTGGCAGCAGCATATACCGAGTATCGCGTTGCTTGAATTATTTATGGCAAAGCCCGTAACGCCGTTTTCGGGATCGACGATGTTAAGATAGTGACCGCCCTCGGCTGCCTTTTCGGAATCGTACCAGCTTTCGAAGGGATCGCCGCTGCCCCATTTAAGGTTCTCGGCTATGTCCTCGAACTGCCTTGCGTGATCCTGATAGCTTGCGGAAACATTTACATCGGCTATCGCGTATGCCATCATGCGGTCGGAAACTCTAAGCTCCGGCTGACCTTCCGCCTCACGGATCTCGTTGCACTTGCGGATATATTCGAGGGATCTCTTTATGTTTTCAAGAGACGAAGCATCGCCGCTGCCGCCCATAATGGTGCTGGAAGCATACTCTGCGTTTTTGAGTATGCTTATCGCGTCGGCAGCCTGTACATAATTGAAGAAGCCATCCGCGTCGGCGCTGTAAGGGAACGCCGCCTTGATAGTTTCAAGCAGCTGCTGTTCGGCGGCGAGCTTTGCGTAAGCCTCGTCGAGCTTCGTCTGTATCGTAGTGATCGTTTTTTCGGCAGCGGCAGATGCAGTTTTTGCGGCATCTATACGCGCCTGAGCCTCATCGTACTTCTTCTGCTTTGAGGTGTCAGCCGTTGTAGTCGTCGTGGTCGTGGAGGCTTTTGTGGTAGTTGTGGTCTGTCTTGTGGTCGTGGTAGTGGTGGGACGGGGAGTCGTTGTTGTGGTGGTAGTCGTCGTCTGTGATGTGGTTGTCGTCACAGGCTGTATTGTTATCACAGGCTCCGTTGATTTTTTGGTCTTCTTAGTCTTTACGGTGCCGAGATTCTCGTCGTCGATAAACTGAATATCGGGCTGAGTGGTCGCGATGTAGTCGTCCTCGTCGTCGATCTGCGGGAAGAAATTGGTAGAAAGCGTATCACTGGTGGTAGTGGTGGTAAACAGCGGATTGTTTTCGCTGTCGTTCTGACTGTTATCGTTGTTTCTCTTCTTAACGTCTACCTGTCCGCAGCCGCAAAGCAGCACCGCCGCCACAGCCGCGATAATGATCTTTTTCATTTTGAATATCTCTCCTTTTCCTTTCCTTATCATTCTGCTGTAATGGTCTCTTCTATCCTTTCACCGTCTTCTCCGTCGGTGACAATAGTTACGGAGACCGTTTTGCCGTCCTTTATTACTACGGTATAATCATCGTTTTCGGCGTATTTGTCAAGCTCTTCCGCTATCAGCGAGCCGTCGCCCTTTTTGTAGGTGCCGTCGGGAATGGGGTCGCCCGTTATATCGTGGAGCGTAAGCACGCCCTCTGCGGAGGTCTTTAAAAATGAAGCCTGTGTTTTGGCAGCTTTTTGATACTCCTCGCTGAGAGCTTTTTCCCAAGCCTCGTCTGCTGCTGCTGCGTCGCCGCCTTTGCCTTCCATAGTTGTAGTTACGGCGCTCGTTTCGGCGGAGGTCTCGGCTACGGTAGTTGTTTCGGTCGGCTGAGTTTCGGTGCTGACGGTCGTTTCGGGAGCTGCCGTTGTCTCGGCGGGCTTCTTTGTTCCGTCAGCGGCTTCCTTCTTTTCCTCGGATTCTCCGTCCTTATTATCCTTGTCTTCTTTGCTGTCCTTGCCGCCCTTATCGTCGGCGGAGGGCTTGTCGTCTTTGGGTCTTTCGGTGACTGCTTCGGTAATATCAGCGGTCTTGTTTTCGCCCGCCGCAGCCTGAGTTACTTCGGCAGATGTGCCGCCGCCGCTCTCTTCCTTTCCGCAGGAAACCATTCCGATACCTGCGCAAAGCACGGCAGCCGTCAGGGCGCATATTAATTTTTTGCTTTTCATTTTCTTTTCCTCTTTCCTTTTTACTATATAATGAGCAGTGCCGTTAATTGGCATTAACCTATTTTAAAATGCCGTAAAATCGCGGCTTTGTGGGTATTAACGGGCGAGCGATGCTTGCCCCCGCCGTCCTCATGCAAAGGCTTTATTTTACGATAATTATTTACGCGATTTGACAAAAGGCGCTCATTTATAGCTTTTTATATCACATCGTGAAAAATCTCTGCCAGCAGGTGAAGCTCTCGCCGGGAGCAAGCTCGCGGTAGCCGCTTACCTCACGCGGCAGACTAAGGTTGGCACTATTTATCATAGCGGTCATAGGCTCGGGGCAGAAATAGCCGTTAAAACCCCTGTCATTCCACATATTCCAGAACTTAAATTCGGGCGAGACCTCGTTGCCGATCCTTCTGCCTGTGGCTTCGTCGGTGATCACCGCGCCATAGAAGGGCTTGCCGTCAAGCACGCCTTCGCAGGCGGTATACATATCGTTGGAAATATCATGCAGCACGGGCGGCATGGTGCCTTCCTTGTACTTGCGGTCTCTCTCGTCAAGCGGCAGCAGTCTTTCGGTAGGCAGGCATCTGTCGTCAAGCTCGCACTTTTCGCCTATCGGCACCATAAGCCGCAAGCCCTCCTGAGCGCCGCCGTAGGCGATCGGGGCGTTTATGCAGGTGTGAGTGCATATCGAAACGGGAAGCGCATTTTTGCTGCGGTTCGTGAGCTTTACAGTCTGCTTCAAGCCCTCCGCGTCCGAAAGCTCGAAGGTGTAGGTTATCGTGAAATCGAGCGGGAAATATTCGTACATCTCATCATACTTGTTATGCGTAAACGAGGTAACGAGCGTGGTCTTGTTCGCGTCGGCGGAGCAAATCTCCACCTTGTGCTGGCGCTTATGTACCCAGCCGTGGATATAATTGTCAAAAAGCGGCTCGTTTATCGGCAGACGGTATTCCGCGTCGGAGGTCTTTATTATCCCCCTGTCGAAGCGGTTGGGCAGATACAGCATCGGCAGACCCCATATCTCGCGGGCGCAGTCGATCTCGTCGGCGGTAACGTCTTCGCTGTAACGAAAGACCTCAACGCCCAGCTTGTTATCGTGAAGCCGCCATACCGAAGAGCCGTAAAGCGGCGAGACCACCGCAGTATACCTTCCGGCGGTGAGCCTTACGCAGCTCACGCCCTTTAACTGATAATCCTTTTCAATCTCTGTCATTAATATCACCCGAAATAAATTCTTTTCTTTTTCCGCCGTCAACAGTACGGCGCACATCATACACTTATTAATTATAACATAACGGTAACAAAATATCAAGTCTTTTTTGCGTTACTTTATTAAAAAAAACAACTAAATTTACCCCTTAATATTTGGAATATATTTATACAAATGTCACCCGCCGCGGCGGCAGAACGCGGCAAACGGCGGTCTTTCAGTCCGAATAAACCGCCTATTTTATAAAAAACCGCGAAAAGGAGCTTTTAAATTTGTAGAATTTGCAAGTTGTTTTTTGCGCGATTTTAGAGTATAATAAATAATACTGTACAAATCGCAAAGGAAAGACGATACGCCGGAGGGAGGATACGTCAATTGGCTGAAAACGAACAGATACACCCGGACGGTGGCGAGCCGAATAATTCCTTCGGCAGAAGCTCCGTGCCGGGCGGCTCTTCCCGGACGGCACCGGATGCAGGCGCTCCCGACGGCGGCTATCGTGATAAAGGTTTTGAACGTCCCGCGCAGAGTGAGACTGTTCGCCCCGCGGTCATTCCCGGCGAAAGCGCGAAAAACGGCGGGAATTATCGCGGTCAGGGCTATGAACGTCTCCAGCATGACGAGATCATGCGCCTTATAAACGTTCTCGAAGAAAGCGCAGAGGGCAGGGATTATCGCAGCCGCGGCTATGAACGCCCCGGACAGAGCGAGACCATGCGCCCCGTGAATGTTACCAAAAAAAGCGCGAACAGCGGCGGCAGTTATCGCAGTCAGGGCAGTGAACGCCCCGCGCAGAGCGAGACTATTCGCCCCGTAATTATTCCCAACGAAAGTGCAGACAACGGCGGCGATTATCGCAGTCAAAGTAGTGAACGCCTTCCTAAGAGCGAGACTATGTTCTCTGACGTTCCCAACGAAAGCGCGAAAAATAGCGGCACTTATCGCAGTCAGAGTAGTGAACGCCTTCCGAAGAGCGAGACAATGTTCGCGGACGTTCCAAACGAAAGCGCGAAAAATAGCGGCACTTATCGCAGTCAGGGTAGTGAACGCCTTCCTAAGAGCGAGACTATGTTCGCGGACGTTCCCAGCGAAAGCGCGAAAAACGGCGGCGATTACCGCAGTCAGAGTAGTGAACGCCTTCCTAAGAGCGAGACAATGTTCGCGGACGTTCCAAACGAAAGCGCAAAAAACGGCGGTAATTATCGCAGTCAGGGTAGTGAACGCCTTCCTAAGAGCGAGACAATGTTCGCGGACGTTCCAAACGAAAGCGCAAAAAACGGCGGTAATTATCG
>CACYSH010000048.1 GCA_902776945.1 uncultured Ruminococcus sp. | reverse complement strand
AATTCGTGCAGTCGTGCGGTTGACCCCTCGCCAGCGCACGGGCGCCGGATCCCGTGTCCGCCCATTGTTTTGCGCTTTTTTGCGGCTTTGCTATTTTATTTTCTACTTTTGCGGACGGAGGGCTGCTCATTGTTCGGATATGTCAAACCGCTGCGGGCAGAGCTTTTAGTCCGCGAAAACGAATTTTACGACGCTGTATACTGCGGTATCTGCCGCGATATGCGCTTACGATACGGCAATCTCGCGGCGCTCACTCTCAGCTACGACCTTGTATTTTTGGCGCTGCTCGACATAGGCTTATCGGGAAAATCTCCGAAAGCCGTCAGAAAAAAATGCCCCCCGCACCCGATACGCGGACGATGCTGCACCCGCTGCGGCGGCGCATTCGGAACAGGCTATTCCTCCGACTGCGGCATAATACTCGCCTGCGCAAAGCTGAAAGACGATCTCCGCGACGGGGCTTTTCTGCCAAAACTAAGGGCGGCTGCCCTGCTCCCTGTAATGCACGGTATGTACCGCAAAGCGGCAAAGAACCGCCCCCGCGCCGCAGCAGCAGCAGACGAAATGCTCGTCCGGCAGCGTTCGGCAGAATCGCAGAGCCGCAGCGCGAACGAAGTTCGTTCGGTTGACCGTCTTTCCGAGCCTACCGCCGCGATGCTTGCAGCAATTTTCCGCGAGCTTGGCGGCTTCGACCCCGACCTGCGGACGACGCTTTCGGGGCTTGGGTATATGCTCGGCAGGTACATATATATCTGCGACGCGCTCGACGATCTCGAAAAGGACATTCAGAACGGCGATGCAAACCCATTTGTGCCGCAGGGCGCTGTTTCCGCAAATAATGAGCTTCGCCGTCAGGCTGCCGATGAAGCCAAAGCCTCCGTAAATCTTACGCTCGCGGCGCTGGCGGGATATTATTCGCAGCTGCCCGAAAAGGCTCGCTCACCGCTTACCGACAACATTATATATAAAGGACTGCCAAACGTATTCTCGAATATCGAGAATAAAACGCGGCAGGGGGACAGGGGGAAGAAGAAGGCATGACAGACCCGTATCAGATACTGGGCGTTGATTACCGCGCTAACGAAAAGCAGATAAAAAACGCCTACAAAAAAATGGTCAAGGAGAATCACCCCGACCGATTTCAGGATCCCGTTGAGATCGAAATGGCGAACGAGCGAATGACCGAGATCAACGCCGCTTTCGACCAGATAATGGAGGACAGACGGCTCGGCATAAGTCCGCAGAAGTACGCGCAGCAGACCGCCTACTAAAAACAGAAAAAACGTCAGGAAGAACAGAGGGCTTCGCATTTCCGCAGGTATTCGGCGGAGGATTACGCACAGTATGATACCGCGCAGGGCGGTATGGATTTCAGCTTTGATTATCAGAGCGTAAGAAATAACATTATCAGAGGCGACCTTGCGGCGGCGGATTCGATGCTGAACACCGTCCCCGAAGGCGCAAGAATGGCTGAATGGCATTATCTGCGGGGACTTGTCTACGAAAAGCGCGGCTGGCTCAACGAGGCTTACCACGAGGTAAGGGCGGCTACGCAGATCGACCCCGGCAACACCGAATATGCCGAAACCTTCCAGAACATGAACCGTTCCCGCAGCGGATACATGACAAAAGACAAATCAAACAGCAAAGCCGATTTCTGCATTGACTGCTGCTGCAACGCGGATTCCTGCGAATGCTGCTGCGACGCAGGCTGCGAGTGCTGCACATCATCATCGTCATGAGTACGGGAATTTCTGAAAGAGCGCGTCCGGATAAGCCCCGCACGGCGTTCTGTGTGGCTTTGGGCGGCACGATAACCTCGCTCGTGCTGCTGTTGATGTTCATGGCAACGGCTTTTCCCGCGCTCGATTACGCTATACCGACCTACGCAGGATTTCTGATAGTTGTGGTGATAGTCGAAGCGGGTTCGGGCTGGGCGCTGGTGACGTACTGCGCGTGTGCGCTGCTCTGTCCGCTGCTTACGCCCGATTACGAAGCAACGCTTTTGTTCATACTTTTCATGGGGTATTATCCCATACTGTACGTTTTTTTGAACAGAATAAAAAATGACGTTCTGCGCATGACCATTAAGATGATCGTGTTCAATACGGCGGTGCTTGTCTATGCGGCGATATTCAAATTCGTGTTTACGTCGGTCGATATTATGGAAGGCATGGAGAGCTTCGGCAAGTGGGCGGGACCCGCGCTGCTCGGCATGGCAAATTTCTTCTTTGTCTTTTACAATAAAATTCTCGGAATGCTGATAAAAATGTACGTCGGCTGGTTCCGTAAAAAGATACTCAAAAGAAGATGAACAAACAGAAAAAGTGAACAGTGAATAATGAATAGTGAATAGTTAAGGTGCATCTGCGGCGCGAATTATGCGGAGGCTTCGCCCCGCACTGAATTTGTCGGTTCAAAACCGACGAGCGAAGCGAGTCAATGCGCGGCACGTTCGCCGCGCAACATCGCCGAAGGCGATACCATAACTATTCACTATTCACTATTCACTATTAACTCTTTAGAAAAGAGGTAACAAAATGGGCGAAAAGCAACAAACGCCGGAGGAATCCGCGCTGCGCGAAAAGCACAAAAACATCATACGCTTTGTCAGCATAGTGGTGTTCATTTTTGCGCTGGCTGGCATCACCTACCTGCTTTACCCGCTTGTCAAAAGCTGGGTGAATTACGCCGCAGACCCCGACGGCGGCGCGGAAAAGCTGCGGGAGGAGTTTTCGCGGCACGGCAGCATCAATTCTCTGATGATATTTTTAGGCATTCAGGCTTTGCAGGTGGTCGTGGCGGTCGTTCCCGCGATTCAGGCGGTGGGCGGCGTGCTTTACGGCTGGCTGTTCGGGGCGGTGCTGTCCTTTGCGGGGATAATTTTAGGCGCTCTTGCCGTGTGGGGGATAGTAAAAAAGCTCGGCAAGCCGCTTGTGGAAGCCACGGTCGGCGAGAAGCATTTAAAGCGCTTCAAATTCCTCGAAGACGAACACAAGCTGACAATAATTCTCATTATACTTTTCATAATACCCGGCGTGCCGAAGGACGTTGTTACCTACATCGTGCCGCTGACTAAGATAAAAATGCGCGACTTCTTCCTTTGCGTGCTGCCGTTCCGCATACCGTCGATAATACTTACGACGGCGCTGGGCGACAATCTCACGACGGGCAATTACGCGGGAGCGATAATCATTTCGGCGGTGATACTTGTTATCGCGGTGCTGGGGCTGATATTCAAGGATAAGATACTCGACCATTTTAACCGACTGCACAGTGCGAGAAAGCATGGTAATAAGCAGACGGCGGGGAAATAAAATAACAGCAGTACCGGTCTTTCGCGGTACTGCTGTTTTGCTTTTATGGATAAAGTGTTGCATTTACAATGCCATATTTAGTGCGAAAATCACCATCAATACTTTCAATTTTCAGTTGATTACCATTATTTAAATCAATTGTAACGTGAACAAGTAAATCATCTGCGTTTATTTCAACTGTTTGAACAACCTTTTTATCGACAGATATTTTATACACGCTATTATAATTTGCTGTTTCATCAACATGACCAATATCAAATTCAAGCCGACTGAATCGTCCTTCAAGATTATACAGCATATATACATCTGGAATGCTCCATGAGCCGCCGCCATTTATTAAATAACAATCGTAATATGGCATTCCGCCGATTTTAACAATATCTCTTTTTTCATAAGCGCTTCCGCCATATGGTTCCATAAGCGGCTCCGGCTGCGGTTCCGGCGGTTCAGTCTGTACAGTAGTAGTTGTTGTAGTTGTAGTAGTTGTCATGGTAGTTGTCGTTTCTGTTGTTGTCACATCTTCGTTTGGTAATTCATCAGGTTCGTTCGGCTCAATTATCGTATCGACTTGTGATTGTGTTGTTTCCTGCGGCAAGCTTTTATTATTATCATTATTATCTTTGACCCAGTCTACTATCGCTAACACGCCTACAATAGTTGCTACAATACCGCTATTATTTTGACAACGGTACCGACACTAAGCTCACTATCATAATTATCCTTTCTCAAATCAGCCATACAAAATCCCCCTCGCTGAATAAACATCATATTTATTGTGCAAATAAATTTTAACACAAAATAAGTTGTTTGTCAATACAGCAATTATGTTGTAAAATATAATCGTAAACTTGAACAAAAAGAGTGTTGATTTTTTATGCAGAATAACTTGTATCTGTATCCGCGGCTCGTTGAGGTCAGAAAGGCAAAATGCACACAGGCGGAGCTTGCGGAATATCTCGGTATCTCACAGCAGGAAATAAGCCGCTACGAACGCGGCGAGACCAAAGCGCCGATAAACTACATTTGTGATGTAGCCGATTTCTGCGGGGTGAGCGTGGAATATATTCTCGGCAGAGAAACAAGAGATAAGCAAAGCCTTTCGGCGGACGAACAAAAGCTGCTCGATATTTTCGCGGCGCTTACTTCTGAAAACAGAATAAGACTTGCAGAACGCGCCGAAACTCTCCGCGATCTGCAATAAAAAATCTCAAATTTTGTCGTCAAATATTAGTATACCAAAGTATTTTATGCTTGTCAACGAGATATACTATAATAGGAATGTAAAATTTCTATGTACGGAGGTATTTCTATGTTTGACCAAAGAATAAAAGAGCTTCGTCAAAGTCTCGGGATAAATCAGGTGGAGTTCGGTAAGCGTATAAACGTTTCAAAGCAATGCGTCTGCAACTGGGAGAACGGCAATATCCAGCCGTCAATAGATATGCTTGTCCGCATTGCCAATACCTTTTCTATAAGCGCGGACTATCTGCTCGGGCTGTCCGATACGTCCACAATTGATGTCTCGGGGCTGACAAGCGAACAGATAATGCACATCAGAAATATCGTTGTTGACATGAGAACGCTCATGGAAAACGGCTGATTTGAGCCGATTGTGAAAATCATTCCTTCTCACAAGGAATCAAAACCTCAGGAAAATATGAATTAAATCTCAAAACTTGAAAAAAGCACTTGATTTTTTACGAAAGATGATATATAATATACTTGTACGGTCATGACCGTTAAAAAGTTAACTATCGGAGCTTTCCGAAATTTTTAATGAGAGGATGTCATTATTATGGCAGGTTTAAACAAGTTCACAGTTGACGACATCGACGTAAAGGGCAAGAAAGTCCTCGTGCGCGTGGATTTCAACGTTCCGCTCAAGGACGGCGTTATCACTAACGATAACCGTATCACCGCCGCTCTCCCCACTATCAATAAGCTCACCGAAAGCGGCGCTAAGGTAGTTCTCTGCTCGCACCTCGGCAAGCCGAAGAACGGTCCGGAGGATAAGTTCTCCCTCGCTCCCGCTGCCGCAAGACTTGCAGAGCTGGTCAAGGCTAAGGTAACTTTTGCCAAGGACGATACCGTTGTAGGCGAGAACGCCAAGAAGGCTGTTGCTGAAATGGCTGACGGCGACATCGTTGTACTGGAGAACACTCGTTTCAGAGGCTCCGAGGAAACCAAGAACGGCGAAGGCTTCGCTAAGGAGCTTGCCGATCTCGTTGACGGCGAAGTTTTCGTAATGGACGCTTTCGGCTCGGCTCACCGCGCTCACGCTTCCACTGCAGGCGTTACCAAGTTCGTTAAGCAGACTGCCGTTGGCTACCTCATGCAGAAGGAGATCAACTACCTCGGAAACGCTGTTGAAGAGCCTGTAAGACCCTTCGTTGCTATCCTCGGCGGCGCTAAGGTTGCCGATAAGCTGAACGTTATCTCGAACCTTATCGAGAAGTGCGATACCCTTATCATCGGCGGCGGCATGGCTTACACCTTCCTGAAGGCACAGGGCAAGGAAGTCGGCACTTCGCTCGTTGACGATACCAAGATCGACTACTGCAAGGAAATGATCGAAAAGGCTGCGGCTGCCGGCAAGAAGCTCCTTCTGCCTGTTGATACCAAGGTTGCGGCTTCGTTCCCCGATCCTATCGACGCTGAGATCGCTGTTGAGAACGTTGACGCTATCCCCGCCGACAAAATGGGTCTTGACATCGGCGAAAAGACCGCCGCTCTCTATGCTGACGCTGTAAAGAGCGCAAAGACCGTTGTTTGGAACGGACCTATGGGCGTTTTCGAGAACCCCGTTCTTGCTAAGGGTACTATCGCGGTTGCTCAGGCTCTTGCCGATACCGACGCTACCACCATCATCGGCGGCGGCGACTCTGCTGCGGCTGTTATCCAGCTGGGCTTTGCCGATAAGATGAGCCACATCTCCACTGGCGGCGGTGCTTCGCTCGAATATCTCGAAGGCAAGGTACTTCCCGGCATCGACGTTATCGCCGACAAGTAATTAATAGATTTTTTTAACGCGGTGAGAGGTAAGAGCCGTGGGGCGGGCTTTTGGTTTGGAGCTTTACTCCGTGCGCTCTTATCTCTTATTTCGTTTTACTAAAAGTATGAAAAAGGGATAGGATAAAAATGGATCATTATACGCTGCTGTCGGCAGAAAACGCCTTCGGGCTTTCGGGAGTGCTTGATAAATACGGCAATATCTTCGGTTTCGTGCTTGTCGCTTTCGGGATAATAATGCTCTGCTTCGCGGGTAAGGTGAAGAAAATGGGCAGCTTTTACCTTGAAATGGAAAATCACGACCCCGTTATCAAAGACAACGGCTACAAGCTGGGCAAGGCGGTCACGGGCGAAAAGCGCTCTACCGAGATAGGCGGCAAGACCTTTTCGGAGGTCAAGCTGATCTTCGAGCATGAGGGCGACACCTACGAGCTTTGGACACCCGATCTCGGCATGGAGGGCGAAGTCAACATCGAATACGACCCGATGGTGCCGGGCAGGTTCTACATAACCGACAAGGTTGAGGGAGTAGAGGAAGTTCCCGACGTGGACGAGGACGGCGAGGAGATCGAGGAGACCAAGCCGACCAATAACGTTTTTTACGCTATGCTCGTGTTCGGGATAGTTCTGCTCGGACTTGGCGGCGGATTCTTATACGATTTTTATTTTTTGAAATGATTTAAAGGAGATTTTTGACATGAATAAGAGTGTTAGAAAAGCAATAATCGCAGGCAACTGGAAAATGAACAAGACCCGTCCCGAGGCTAAGGAGCTTCTTGAAGCTATCAAGCCCCTCGTAGCTAACGCCGAAGGCAAGGTAGAGGTCATCGCCTGCGTTCCTTTCACCAACCTTGAGACCGCTGTTGCGGCTACCGCAGGCAGCAATGTAAAGGTAGGCGCTGAGAACGTTCACTTCGAAAAGAGCGGCGCTTTCACGGGCGAGATCTCGGCTGATATGCTCGTTGAGGTCGGCGTTGAGTACGTTGTAATCGGTCACAGCGAGAGAAGACAGTATTTCGGCGAGACCGACGAGACCGTAAACAAGAGAACTATCGCGGCTCTGAACGCAGGCTTAAAGCCTATCGTTTGCGTAGGCGAGCTGAAATGGGAGCGCGAGTGCAACATCACCGACGAGGTCGTAGCCCGTCAGATCAAGCTCGACCTGTGGAGCCTTACCGCAGAACAGGTCAAGAACGTTGTTATCGCTTATGAGCCGGTATGGGCTATCGGCACGGGTCTTACCGCTACTCCCGACCAGGCTCAGGAGGTTTGCGCGTTTATCCGCAAGACCATTGCCAAGCTCTATGACGACGCTACCGCAGAGGCTGTTACGATTCAGTACGGCGGTTCGATGAACGCCAAGAACGCGGCGGAGCTGCTTGCAAAGCCCGACATTGACGGCGGACTTATCGGCGGCGCTTCGCTTAAGGCTCCCGACTTCAACACCATAGTTCAGGCGGCTGTTGAGGGCTGATCTTGCCAAGCAAAGTGAAGGCAAACCAAAAGTCTTAGGAAGAGGGTGGCACGAGCAAGCTCGTGCAGAGAGATAACCCTTCTTCAGAAGGGTTTCCCCCTGAAAAGCCAACGGCTTACGCAAACTAACGGCTAAAGAGAGGTCGTTAAGTCCAAATTAAAATCGGCAATTTCAAGAAAAACTACCAAAAATGCAGAATTGAACAGCTCTGCAAAACAGTACGGAAACGAACAAATTGCCGATTTTAAATTTGCGAAAGAGCGAAGCGATTTTAGCAAATAGATTGCGTGAAAATCAGAATATCCCAGCAGGAGGTGAACGCCAATGGACGTAGTAAAAACTGCAAAAAGTCTGTCAAAAATGGTGATAAAACCACTGAAAAAGGACAGGTGGAAAAAGTACGATACCATTATTGGCTTGATGATGACCGGGCTGGTGTTCTTTACCTTTGGCGGTTACTCGCATTTCACCGCGCCCTCCTGCGCCTGCGGAGTTATCTTTCTTATCCTGCAAAGGTATCTGCACGCCAATTGGCAGATACCGCCTTGCAGGTGGATTTCCGGGTTTCTGCGGTTTTTCGCGGTGCTGTGGCTGATTTTTCTGATACCTACGGTATTTGATTTTGGCAGGGACAAGCCGTGGATTTACGGCGTGAAAAAGTCACTCTATATTGCGGGAAACTACACGGAGAGAAGCGACGATCTTGATTTTCTACCCGACAAGATACCCGACTGCGAAAATTATTACGCCCGTTTCGGTGCGCCGATGGCGGGACAGGACGCGCAGGGCTGGGTGAAAATTTCATTCAAGACCGACGCGGCGGGAATTGATTATCTGCGTTCGCAGGCGGAAATCCGCAGCGGTTCGTACTATCGCTACCCCGTCGGCGAGGAAAGAGACGAGACCGACAGCAATCTTTTGAGCAGGCTCGATAATTACGCCGGGTTTACCGTTTCCGGCAGCAAGAGCGGCTTCACCCCGACCGACATATATACCTTTACCGAAGAAGTGCGTTCGTCACATAAATCATGTTATCTGCTGAACGCGGAAACGGGCGAGGTAATGTTAAACTGGTAGACAAAAGAGACAGAAACATAAAAAAGGAGAAACAAAATGCACTCGGACAACCTTATAAAGAAACTGCTGAACGCGGCGGCGATCTGTGAGACAGCTTATTTGGCAGTATATGTCATAGTATTTCTGCTATTAAATCTATCTATAAACGGAATGGTCGGCGGCAACGATTTTTCGCAGGTCGTTTCCTTATATCTTCCCGACTTCTTCAAGATAGTGCTGACGGCGGGCGGATTTTTCGGCGTGTGGTATCTGCTTAAAAAAGCGGCAGACCCGCGCAGCTTCAAAAGCATTTTCGGCATTATCATGACAGCGTATATCGTTGTTTCAAGCATAATTTCCGTATTAGCCAATTATGCGTTCAATTTCGGGATAACGCGGTTACGTCTTGAAAATATGTCGAGAATGATTATGGGTCGCACCTACTCGTCGTTTGTCGGGTATGTAAGCTCGGCTGCTATGGTGCTGCTGTGGATAGCCTTCGGCATGGAATGGTACCGCGATTCGCTTATCCGCGAACAGACCGCAAATCAGCAGTTCATCAATAACAAAACGTAAAAATCAGAACAAAAGTCAAACGAAAGGAGCAAAATTATGAATATCACATTAAAAAAGATCATACTTACGGCAATAGTTATCGCACTTGCGGTATTTTTGTTCAAGAACATAGCGGCGATACTTGCCGTTCTTTCAATCACTCTTATTGCTGCGCTCAATTGGGTGATCAAGGGACTTGTCGTCATCGGCGCTATATTCCTTGTGATGTTTATCTTCAAAAAGCAATAACCATTTTGTGAAAGGAAAATTAATATGTCAAAGAAAAAACCTGTTGTTCTCGTTGTTATGGACGGCGTGGGCTTTTCGGTAACCGGTCTCGGCGACGCTGTCGGCGAGGCTAACACCCCCACCCTTGATATGCTGCTGAAAGACTTCCCGAACACCTCGCTCAAGGCTCACGGCGACGCGGTTGGTCTGCCCTCCGACGACGACATGGGCAACTCCGAGGTTGGTCATAACGCGCTCGGCTGCGGACAGATCTATTCGCAGGGTGCAAAGCTCGTGAACGAGTCTATCGAAAGCGGCAAGATGTTTGCCTCCGATACCTGGAAACTGCTTGTCAGCAACGTTAAGGAAAAGAACAGCACTCTGCATTTCCTCGGACTGCTCTCCGACGGAAACGTTCATTCGAACATTCATCACCTTGAAAAAATGCTTGCTAAGGCTAAGGAAGAGGGCGTTAAGACCGTCCGCTGCCATATCCTGCTTGACGGACGCGACGTTCCCGCAACCTCAGCTCCCGTTTACATAAAGGAACTTGAAGACTGCATCGCGGCGCTGAACGACAGCACATTTGACGCGCAGATCGCTTCGGGCGGCGGCAGAATGAAGATCACTATGGACAGATACCAGGCTGACTGGGGCATGGTCGAGCGCGGCTGGAACACCCACGTTCACGGCACCGCAAGACAGTTCGCAAACGCTCTTGAAGCCGTTGAGACCCTCCGCAACGAGACCGGCGCTATCGACCAGGATCTTCCCGAGTTCGTAATCGCCAAGGACGGCAAGCCCGTCGGCAAGGTCGAGGACGGCGACAGCGTTGTTCTCTTCAACTTCCGCGGCGACCGCGCTATTGAAATTTCTATGGCATTCGACGGCGGCGACGAGTTCAAGCACTTCGACCGCGGCGTTATCCCGAACGTTATTTACGCGGGTATGCTCGAATACGACGGCGACCTGAAAATCCCGAAAAAGTACCTCGTAAATCCGCCCGAGATCAAGAACACCCTTTCCGAGCTGCTGGTTAAAAATGGTCTGTACTCCTATGCCGTTTCCGAAACGCAGAAGTACGGTCATGTTACCTATTTCTGGAACGGCAACCGCTCCGAGCGTTTCTCCGACGAGCTGGAGACCTGGAAAGAGATTCCTTCCGACCGCGTTTCGTTCGACGAGCGCCCCTGGATGAAGGCTGCCGAGATCGTTGACGACCTTATCGACGTTATCCGTTCGGGTAAGTATGATTTTATCCGCTGCAATTTCCCGAACGGCGACATGGTAGGTCACACGGGCAACATGGACGCTACTATCATCGGCGTTGAGGCTGTTGATCTCGGTCTTGCAAGACTGCTGAAAGTCTGCGACGAGTGCAACTGCACGCTGCTCGTCACCGCCGACCACGGAAACGCCGACGAAATGCTTGAAAAGAACAAGAAGGGCGAGATCCAGGTGCGTACCGCGCATTCGCTGAACCGCGTTCCGTTCATCATTTGGGACAAGGAGACCCGTCACGAGATAATCGACGCTGACAGCAAGAAGTACGGTCTTGCGAACGTTGCTCCGACCGTTGCAAAGCTGCTCGGTATCGAGGCTCCCGAGTGCTGGGAAGCGTCAATGATTTGATAATCAGCCCGAAACGGTAAAAAACAAGCATAATAAAAACGGATAATCGTGTAAAAGCGATTATCCGTTTTGTTATTATTCGTAGGTCATATTCACCTGATATTCTGCCAGAGCAACCCGCATTTATTACAGTACCACACCAGTCTGCCCGAGCGGAACAGCGGCAGTCTCGCCTGCAACGTCCATTCGGGATACTGCTTGAACATCATCACGGTGCTGTCGTTCTGATATGCGACAAACGATATATAATGTTCCTTAGTCATTTCATGACCCGACGAAACAAGCAGCTCGCCGTCAAAGCTCTCGACATTCAGCTTTTCACCGTCCTCAGCCTTTCTCGGTTCGAGCGCCGTCAGCTTGTTTCCGCAGCAGGTCACATTCGCGTCGGAAGTCGCAGTAATAATGTTCCCGCAGGTGCCGCAGATGTAAAATTTCAGCTTTTTCATGTTTCCCACCTCGCTTTCATTAAAATCAATCTTGCCCGCAAGCAAAGTCTGAACGTCTGTTCCGAATATATCGGCAAGCTCGGTAAGCATTGAAATATCCGGGCACCCGTTCGCACACTCCCATTTCGAGACCGCCTTATCGCTGACGTTCAGGCGCTCCGCCAGCTGCTTTTGCGTAAGACCGCTTTTTATCCTGAACTCGCGGATAAGCGCTCCCGTCCTTATCTGATCCATGCTATCATCTCCTGTTTTTTGCCCCTTGCCGCCCCCGCAATTATATTATACATCAGATAAGCGGCTTAGTCAATCTACGTTCGGTAGAGTGAGCAAACAAAAAAAGCGCACCCCGAAACAGACGGACAATGCTCTGCCGCCTTCGGAGTGCGCTTATATAACTTATTTTATCAATCAGCCGCATTCAGGCTCTTTGCCGCCGGAATGCGCTTGATGACCGTTTCATGCACCGTTACCGAGAAGATGATGCCCGCCAGGCCCTGCACTGCGTTTGCGGGAACACCCACAAGCGCCGTACCAGCGGAGCCGTACAGAAAAGCCTCGAAAACCGCATAGCCCACGATCATGATAAGCTCGGCTGTGACCGCCGCGATTATCCTCGCGCCGAACGACCACGAGGAATTTTTCTTTGTGATAAGCCTGAACGTGCCAGCCGCCGCAGCCGCCATAAGTGCCTTTATAACAAACGTTGCAGGCGCGTAGGTCGCGTATCCGGCAAAAAGATCGGCAAGCCCCGAGCCGATACCCGCAGCCAAAGCGCCGCCCCAGCCGCCGAGCAGCCAGCCCGCAATGATAACAAAGCAGTCGCCGAGATTAACATAGCCCTTTGTAGGCGTGGGAATCTGTATAACCATAGTCGAAACGGTAACGATAGCGGCAAGCAATCCGCCGAAAACCAAACGTGTGATATTTTTGTTTTTGATGTTCATTTTACTCACTCTCCCAATAGATTTAAGTATACTTACCGATTGTTAAATGCCGATTAATATTTAGCGGAATTTATATAAATAATTCCCTCGCAGGAGCATTTGAATGTCG
Source organism: uncultured Ruminococcus sp. (assembly GCA_902776945.1). Lineage (GTDB taxonomy): Bacteria > Bacillota > Clostridia > Oscillospirales > Ruminococcaceae > YE71. The sequence continues at coordinate 6,203 of CACYSH010000048.1, read as the reverse complement.
GATAATATCATACTTTTCATATAATTATAGTATATATTATATCAGACCGATATTGGATTTTCAACAGTCAAAATGTTAATTATATTTTACAAATCACTTCGTATAATTTCCAACGCTCTCATTTATCAGGAGCTATATCATTAACTCAATATTTCCAATATATTAAGAAAATTCAGTTTTGCTAATGAAATATAATATATATAAAGCAGATATTACCCAACAATACGACAATATTGTGTGTTTTCGGTACTTACATCATTTGGAAATATTTAAGGATATGCGCATTGATTATTTACAATTTAAGGAGTATAATAGAATCAAAAGAAAGATATTTGAAAGGGTGAATTTGTTTTATATGAAAAAGAAAGCTCGACCCGAACAAAACGCCGCTCCAGTAATGGAGCAAACAGCTGCCCCCGCAGCGGACGCACAGCCGGAACCCGAAAGCACTCCCCTGCCGGAGACCGCCGAAACCGCACCCGCCGGGAAAAAAATCTCTCCTGCGGAAAAGCCAGCTAAAAAAAGCGGCGGCGTGATGAAGACCGTTTCCACGATAATCGTAAGCTCGCGGTACATAATTTTCGTGCTGTTCATCGCGGCGGCGGTCTACTGCGCTCTTTCCATAAATAAGGTGAAGATCAACGAGGACATCACCGCTTTCCTGCCCGACAGCACCGAAACGCGGCGCGGTCTTACCATTATGGACGAGGAATTTGTCACCTACGCTTCGGCGGACATCATGGTCTCGAATATCACCTACGAAACGGCGGAAAAGCTCGCCAAACATATCGAGGAATTTGACAAGGTGTCGTCGGTAACGCTTGACAATACCACTACGCATTACAAAAATTCCTCGGCGCTGCTAAGTGTTTCCTTTAACGACGTACAGACCGATCAGGGCGTTATCGACACGATGAACGATATTCGCGAATACCTCAAGGACTACGATACCTACATCTATTCGGATATAGGCATGAGCTACTCGCAGCAGCTGGCGAATGAAATGGGCTTTGTTATCCTGCTTACGGCGATCGTTATCGTCGCCGTGCTGCTTTTCACCTCCCGCAGCTACTTCGAGGTGGTCATCTTCGGAATCGTGTTCGCCTTCGCGGCGCTGCTGAATATGGGTACAAACTTCTGGCTGGGCGAAATTTCCTCTATCACTAATTCGATAGCCGTAATACTCCAGCTGGCGCTTGCAATAGACTACGCGATAATATTCAGCCACCGCTACCAGGACGAGGCGCTTGTTTTCAACAACCACCGCGACGCGCTTATTGAAGCGCTTTCCAAGTCGATCATAGAAATTTCCTCGTCGAGCCTTACCACGATCTCGGGACTTGTTGCGCTTACCCTCATGCAGTTCAAGCTCGGGCGAGACCTCGGCGTGGTGCTGACAAAGGGCATTCTTTGCAGCCTTATCACCGTGTTCCTGCTGATGCCGGGACTTATCATGCTTTTCCCGAAGGCGCTCAGACGCACCGCGCACCGCTCGCTGATACCGAATATCGAGCCGTGGGGCAAGGTGCTTGTTTCCTCGAAATTCTGCTTTGTGTGGTTTTTCCTGCTGATAATACCGTTCTCTATCTACTTCTCGGAAAAGACCGAATATGTGTTCTCCGAAAGAACGATTGACGAAATAGTTTACTCCGAGAGCCGCGCAAGTATGCACAAGATAATTGATACCTTCGACGATTCCACCACCGTCGCGGTGCTTGTTCCCACCGGAAATTACAATTACGAAAAGCGTATCCTCAAAGAATACGCGGCGCTTGACGATGTAAAGAGCGTAACGGGGCTTGCGAGCTTCGAGATAGACGACGACCATGTGCTTACCGACGGCTACACCCCCCGCAGCTTTGCCGAGCTGCTTGACATCGACATTGAAGAAGCCGATCTGCTTTTCCAGGCTTACGGCGTGGAGCATGAGGAATACGCGCCGATATTCGGCAGCACGCAGGATTACGAAGTTCCGCTTATAGATATGTTCCTCTACCTGTTTGAGAAAATAGATCACGGCGTTGTAAATCTCGACGAGGAGACCATGAACAGCATAAACGAAAAGCGCGACGCGCTCGAAAGCGGCATAAAGCAGCTTCAGGGCGAGAACTGGAACCGCCTTGTGCTGACCGCGACCGTACCCGTCGAGGGCGAGCGCTCCGTTGAGCTTACCGAAAAGCTCCGCAGCATCGCCGAAAAATACTACGGCAGCGATACCGTCGTGCTGGTCGGCGATATTACAAGCACACGCGACCTTTCCGAATCGTACAGCAGCGATTCGATGAAGATAAACCTGCTGACGATCAGCTTTGTATTCGTGATACTTCTGTTCACGTTCAGAACGCTTGCGGGTTCGCTGGTGCTGGTATTTGTTATTCAGGGAAGTATATGGATAAACTTCGCGTTTCCGTACCTCACGGGACTGCATACCTCGTTCATAACAAACATGATAGTATCTGCGCTGCAAATGGGTGCTACTATCGACTACGCTATTGTAATAATGAACCGCTTTCAGGCGCTCAAAGCGGAGCATTCCCCCAAGATTGCCATGTCAAAGGCGGTGGGCGAGAGCTTCCCGACGGTGCTTACCTCCGGTTCGATACTCACAATGGCGGGATTCCTTATCTCGTTCAGGGTCAGCGACGTTTACGTCAGCCACATCGGTCTGGCTATCGGGCGCGGCGCACTTATCTCGGTCGTGCTGGTGCTTACCGTTCTGCCGCAGCTGATACTTATGCTTGACAAGCTGATCGACCAAACCAAATTTACTATTAAGCCCGGGGTGGTGAGAGTATGAAAAAGATCATAAGCATTTTAGCGTGCGGAGCGCTTCTTATGAGCAGTATGCCGCTCGGCGCTTTCGCGGAGGAAAAGAAAAACGGCGATGATGTTATTGCCATTTCGACCGCCGAGGAATTTGTAGCTTTTTCCAAAAACTGCAATATCGACAGCTTTTCGGAGGGAAAGAAATTCGTGCTGACCGCCGACATCGAGCTTACGCACAGCGGCTTTGAGACTATCCCCTACTTTGCGGGCAGCTTTGACGGCGCGGGGCATACTGTATCGGGTTTGCGGATAACCTCCGAAGGCTCGGTCAAGGGGCTTTTCCGCTACACATCGGATAAGGCGCGTATAATCAACCTGAACGTAAGGGGCAGAGTTATCCCCGGCGGCACAAGATGCACGGTCGGCGGTATCGTCGGCGAAAACAGCGGCGAGCTGCTGCGCTGTACGTTCGACGGCAACACATCGGGCGTAAAATGCGTAGGCGGTATTGCGGGGATCAATACCGAAACGGGCATTATAAACGCCTGTTCGTTCGCGGGCGAAACCTCGGGCGAACACCGCGTCGGCGGTATCGCGGGCGAAAACAGGGGCATAATCACCGCCTGCACCAATTCCGCAGAGGTCAACACCAAAGAGATCGAGGTAACGACCGAAAAGACCTTCGGTCTCACGGCGCTTGACAGCATACGCGAATCAAAAAAGGACGTTTCCGAGCTGTCGGAGGAGAATTTCCGCAATATAAGCGACATCGGCGGCATAACGGGGCTTTCGGCGGGCGTTGCCGAAAAATGCCTGAATACGGGCAAAATTGGCTACGAACACATGGGCTACAACGTAGGCGGCATTGCGGGACGTTCCTCGGGACGGCTTGCGGGCTGCGAAAACAAGGGCGACGTTCTCGGCAGAAAGGACGTAGGCGGCATAGCGGGACAGATCGAGCCTTTCGCCTGCTGGGATTTTTCCGACAGCAAGGTAGCGGAATTTGAAGGCGAGATCGGCGATTTGCAGGAGCAGATCGGCGCTATGATCGACAACGGCGAGGAAAAAGGCGAGGACGCACGCAAATCCCTGAAAGAAATAAACACCGAGCTTAAAGCCGCAAGGGCGGAGCTTGACAAGATAAGAAAGCAGACCTCGGGCGACATTTCCGCGTCGCAGAAAAGCATCGAGGAAATGCGCGGCATCGTGAGCGACTACTTAAACGAGCTTTCCGAATCGGCGGAGAACCTTGACAAGTACGCGGGCGACGCGAAAAAAACGATAGGCAAGATAGCCTCCGACACCGCCGACAGCGTTCAGAAGGACTAAGAAAGAAAAAAAAACTTGGCGGAGGGCATTTCCTCGCAGACTAAGGAGATACTAAACAAAGCCGCCGACGATACGGGGCTTAAAGAATACTCGGAGCAGCTCTCGCAGTTTGCCGAAAAGCTGAAAAACTATCCCGACAGCGAGAAAGCCGCCGAGCTGATGAATCTTCTGAAAAGCGAGATAGATTCAGAAACGCAGCTGCAAATCTCAATGATCGAGGAGAGCAGACTTATCCGCGAGGAGCTGAAAAACGGCGATATTATCGGGCTTATCGGTTCGTTAAAGGAGCTTAAAAATTTCAAGAGCAAGCTCATGAACAACGATCAGTACCTGCAAATGCTGAAACTGATGCACGAAATAGACCTCCCCGAGACCGACATAAGCCAGTTCGAGACATATTATTCCAACATGAAAAACCGCGCCGACAATCTCGAAGCAGACATCGACGCACTGATTATGGTTCTTTCGCGCACGAGCGAGCTTTTCGAGGTGAATGTCCCCGACATTGATACCTCTAAGCTCGTTGATATTATCGACGAAATGAGCGGGAACATCAGCACCGAACGCGAAAGGGAGCTTGTCGATAAAATGCGCGAGGCAGCCGCCGGAATAACGTTCAACGTCCCCGACACGAACGAGCTTGTTTCGCACCTGAAAAAAGCGGGCGACGAGATGTCAAAGCTCGCTGACAAGACCGTGAACGACGACAGCACCGCGAAGGACATCAACACGGTAAGGGAAAGTCTCAGTCAGGTGCTTGACCGCTTTTCGGGAACGGTCGAAGATGTAGCTACGGTCAAGGCAAATTTCGAAAGCGACATCTCCGACGACGGCGAAAGAAGTCTCAGCGGCACGATAAAGGACTGCAAAAACAACGCCGACATAAACGGAGACAGCAACGTCGGCGGCATTGCAGGCTCAATGGCTTTCGAGATAGATTTCGACGCGGAGGATCAGCTGAACATATCGCAGTATATGCTTAGTGACGCACGTTATCTGATATATACCGTTATTGACGGGTGCAGCGGCAGCGGCGATATTTACGCCAAAAAGGAATGCGCGGGCGGAATTATCGGCAGCATGGACTTCGGCACCGTTAAAAACTGTCTTTCGGTCGGTATGGTAAAGGTCGCAAGCGGCGATTACTGCGGCGGCACGGCGGGAAAATCGGCAGGAACGATAAAGAATTGCAGCTCGCGGACGGTTCTCGGCGGCGGAAAGTACGTCGGAGGTATCGCGGGCAGCGGCAGCATTATCGAGAACTGCATGGTTTACAGCTATATCGACTCGGCGAAGGAGTATGCAGGCTCGGCGGCGGGCTATGTTGAAAAGGAAGTCAAGGGCTGCTTTTTCGTGGAAAACGGCGTGGGCGGCATTGACGGCGTAAGCAAAACAGGCGTTGCGGAGCCGCTTTCCTACGAGCAGATGATAAGCAGAACGGACGTTCCCGACGAGTTCAAGAAGATAACCGTTACTTTCATAGCAAACGGCAAGGACATTGCGGAGGTCGAGGTGCCTTTCGGCGGAAAGCTCAACAGCAGCGATATTCCCGAAGTCGAAAAGGACGGCGTTAGATACTGGAAATGGGACGACATCGGCACCGACGAGATTTATTACAGCTGTGTTGTTCACGGCAGCTATGTTGACCCGATAACGACTATCTCGACTGAGGGCGACCAGCCGCAGTTCTTAGCGGAGGGTATTTTCTATGAGGGTCAGCAGCTGACGGCGGAGCCGCTGCCCGATAATACCGACCGAAATGCTTCCTATAAAGTCACGGTGAACGGCGATACTGCGCCGCTGAAAATAAGGTTCCGCAGTTCGGTGAAGGACGGCGAGCTGCTTGTGAGCGGTGCGGCGCGGGAGTATGTCCGTGACGGCAGCTACATCGTTTTTGACATGGAAAACGGCGGGGATTTTGTCTACCGTCCGGCGGAAAAGAAATACGATGTTCGGCTTATTGTAGAAATATCAGCAGGCGCGGCAGTTATTATCATAATGATAACGGTGCTGATAGCTTCAAGAAAAAAGGCGAAAGGAAGCAAAAAAGCCGTTTCGGGCAAGAAATAAGACAAGCGCAAAGCCAACGCCCCCCACAAAGCGAGAGC
>CACYSH010000047.1 GCA_902776945.1 uncultured Ruminococcus sp. | reverse complement strand
TGTGCGCCCGTTTCCCCGAACAATGGATATATGCGCGGGCGCACACATAGGTGCGCCCCTACACAATTAACGAACAATTATTTATGTCGTTTACTATAACCGCAAGTGTGTATTGAAAAATATTAGTGCGGCGCGTAGCGTCCGCATAATATGCGCCGCAGGCGCTCCTTAACTATTCACTATTCACTATTCACTATTAACTTTTTAAACTATTCTCTATTAACTTTTAAAAAAAAGCCGCAGAGACCCGAAAGCCCCTGCGGTTGTTTTACCAGCTCAGAGTGTATGCGGTGTAGGCGTTTGAAGCCTTGCCCCATGTTATGCCCGTGCCGGTCTTGATGTATGCCTTTGCCTTGAACTTGTAGGACGAGCCTGCCGAAAGATTGGTGATGTTGCAGGTGTTCTTTTTGTTCGAAAGCGTCTTTATCGAAACGTATGTATCCTTGGTCGGGTTGTACATATAAAGCCTTACGCCCGAAGCGCCGCTCGGTATCGTCCAGCTTATCTTGACCGAGTTCGCCGTGTTGCTCACCGTCGAGATAACGGGCGTATCGGGTACCTTCGCTACGGTTGATACCGTGCTGTACGCGCCTGCGGTGCTTGTCGTGCCGCTCTTTGTTACCGCGCTTACCACAAAGCTCCTGCCGTTGCCCGTATTGAGGTTCAGCACGGCGCTGTTGGTGGTGCTTTCGCCCACAAGCGTATAGTTCGAGCCGTTCACCTCATAGATGTTGTAAGCGTTCGCGCCGACCACAGCGTCCCATGTCAGCTTGACCTCCGAACCTGCCGCAATGGTGTAAAGGTTTGTCGGTGTGCCGATAGGAGCCGCAGTTCTTACCGTATAAGCCGCGCTTGCCTTGCCCCACTTTACCTCGGTGCCTTCGCGCACGAAAGCCTTTATCTTGAATACCGCCGAATTGCCCGTGATGTTCGTAAGCGTGTAGCTTACCTTGTCGCCGCTGCCGAGCGTTTTAACGGTCTTGTAGGTCTTTTCTGCGGAATCGTACCTGTAAATCCTGTAACCCGAAGCGTTCGCGACCTTAGACCATGTAAGCGTAACGTTGCCGTTCGCATAGCTGCCGGAGGTTATCGTGGGAGTGCCTATCCCGGTATCGGGATTCGAAACCGGAGCAGGAGTGGAGTTCTCGGGGGATACCGCATTGCTTGTAGCGCCTGTAAACTCCTTGCCGTTCTGCACCTTGACAGCCGCCACGCAGTATTTTCTTGTATTGCTGCCTGTTATCTTGATGTTTACGACTGTTCCCGAAACCACGCCCAGCTTGATGTAATCCGAGTCGGTCTTGCGGTAGATGACGTACTTGTCGGCATTGGGAACAGCGTCCCATTTGAGCTTAACGCCCTCTTCCAGCTGGCTCACGGTAAGGTTCCTTACGGTAGCGGGAGCGGTATAGGCAACAAGGTCTTCGGAAATCTCGCCGAACCTCTTTTCGGTGCCGTTCTGTACATAAGCTCTCACGGCAAAGCGGAACTTTCCGCTCTCTTCGAGAGTGGTAAAGGTATATCTAAGGTCAGAACCTGCCTTTACGTCGCCCTTAACGACGTAATTGCCCGTATCGGGATTCTGCTGGAGCAGCTGATAGCCCGAAACGCCCTCCATTTCGTTCCATGTAACGGTAACAGTATTGGCGGTGCAGGTATTGAATACGGGCGGCTCGCTCTTTTCGGCGGTAAGATAAACGGTAACGCCGTCGGAGCGGTGGGTCAGTCCTTCAAGGTCGAAGCCCTGGATATAGTAGCTGTATTTGGGCTGGTCGGGATAGATGCCGCTGTCGGTAAAGCTGGTGCCTGTCACCTCGCCTACCTTGGTGAAGCCCGTGCCGTTTGCGGTGCGGTAGATGTAGTAGCCGTCCGAGCTTGCGTCGGCAGACCATTTCAGCTTCACGCTGTCGCCTTCGATCTGTGCGGTGAGGTTCACTATCTTGTTCGTGCCGAGATATACCTCGGAGGAATAATCGCCGTATACCCTTTCGCCGTTGCTGTCGGTGTAATAAGCCCTTACGCAGTAGGGATAATCAGCGTTTACCTTAGTAACGTTATAATACAGCTTGCTCGTTCTCGCAACAGCGTTATATGTACCCCTGTCGGTATTGTGAAGGCTTACCTCGTAGCCCTCCGCGCCGTCAACAGCGCTCCAGCTGAGCTTGTTGCCGCTGTTGGTAAGGCTTTCGGGCTTGGCAAGGTCAATATTCTTAGCGGGGGTATCGGGAGTACCCTGACTGCCGAGATTATCGTCGCCGTAGCACACATTGATGTCGCAGCTTACCGAATGAATGCCGTTTATCTTCGCGGACGAAGAGAACTGCCACATATGATAACTGCCTGTATAGGGAGATTCGCTGCTGTAATCAGCGAGCCATACGGGATATTCGTTAGCGAGAGCGGGACCGTCCACATCGGAGTAGAAATAGTTTCTGTAAGAGTAAACGCCCGCGGTGTAGCCGTTATTCTCGATCTCCTTGCAGAAAGCGCGGCAAAGCTCGGTCTTCTGCGCCTTCGAGAGACCCGAAACGTCAAGTCTTGCCTGACCGTTGCCGACCGCCTCGATGTCGTAGTATATCGGCATATCGAGGTAGGTGCCGTTAAGGGCATTCAGCACGAACTGCGCCTCCTGCCGTGCCTCGTAGGTGCTGACAGCCTGCGTATAGAAGTAAACGCCGACCTTAACGCCCGCCGCCTTAGCCTGTCTGAGGTTATACTGGAACTCATCGTCCATTTCAAGGCTGCCTGCGCTGCCCCAGCCGCGGTAGCCGAGCCTTATGATAGCGAAGTCGATGCCGTCCGCCTTTACCTTGTTCCAGTCTATCTGTCTGTAAGTCTGAGTATTGCCGTTCCAAGCCTGATATACCGAAACGTCGATACCGATAGTCTTTTTCGCGTTATCGAAGCACGAATTATGGGTAATATAGCTGTCGGTATATCTGATATACGAATTGGTTGAATTAAAGGTCTGGGTCATAAGAGAGGCTCGTTTTTCCTTTTCCTCATCGGACATATCGCCGGAACCGCCGCCCGCGTTCATTTCGGACTGAGCCTGCATACGCGCAGCCTTATAGTAGCCGGGGTCGTAATTCCCGGTCTCCTGACCGTAATTGCCGTAAGAAGCATTATCGCGGTCATCTCCCTGATAAAAAAATTCAGCGCCCGACGCAGTAACGCCCATAGAGGACATTGTTACAATAAGCGCCGCGAGCAGACCGATCGTTTTCTTCATCACCTGATATTTCATTCCTTCCTTTAATTACTAAGCAAAAATATCTGACATAATTTTCTGCTGTAAGTTATTCTGGTTTTCTTCGGCTACATCATTTATTATACAACAAATCCCGCGCTTTGTCAACCCGTTTTGCGGTATTAAGGGCTGCCGCACCTGTGAAACTTTATTGAAGTTTTGGTGAAATCGCGGTATTTTAATGGTTTTTTGGGAAGGCGGCGGAATAATTTACATTATTGCCAAAAAGCGCGGAGCGTGCGGGGGAAGGGGCAGAAACGCACGTTTTTTGCGCGACCCCACAATGGTTTTGCGCGGGCAAATATTGTAGGGGCGCACCTGCGTGTGCGCCCGTTGCTCTCCCGCCCTGCGAAATTATAAAATCGGTCAAATAGCAGACGGACAATCCACACGATTTTGTGAACAATCACAAAGTTGACCCGGACGTATTGACAAAACGCTTATCACATAGTATAATATAGTAAACCGATAGGAATTATTCTTAAACTTAAACAGGAGGAATACATTATGTCAAATATTTACAAGGGTGTTGCCGGACTTATCGGAAACACCCCCCTCGTTGAGGCGGTAAACATCGAAAAGAGCGAGGGTCTTGAAGCAAGACTGCTGCTCAAACTTGAATACTTTAACCCCGCCGGAAGCGTTAAGGACAGGATAGCCAAGTCCATGATAGAGGACGCGGAAGCAAACGGCAAGCTGAAAGAAGGCTCCGTTATCATCGAGCCGACTTCGGGCAATACAGGTATCGGACTGGCTTCCATCGCCGCCGCGAAGGGCTACCGCATTATCCTTACCATGCCCGAGACCATGAGCGTTGAGCGCCGCAATATCTTAAAGGCTTACGGCGCGGAGATAGTCCTCACCGAAGGCGCTAAGGGCATGAAGGGCGCGATCGCAAGAGCCGAAGAGCTTGCGCAGGAGATCCCGAACTCCTTTATCCCCGCGCAGTTCGAAAACCCCGCCAACCCCAAGACCCACCGCGAAACAACGGGTCCCGAGATCTGGAACGATGCCGACGGTCAGGTAGATTTCTTTGTTGCCGGCGTAGGCACGGGCGGAACTATCACAGGTACGGGCGAATATCTCAAATCGCAGAACCCGAATGTCAAGGTCGTTGCCGTTGAGCCGAAGGATTCCCCTGTTCTTTCCGAAGGCAGAGCGGGCAAGCACGGCATTCAGGGCATAGGCGCAGGATTCGTTCCCGACACGCTCAATACCAAGATTTACGACGAGGTGATCACGGTATCGAACGAGGATTCCTATGCGGCTGGCAAGCTCGTGGCAAAGAGCGAGGGCGTGCTTGTGGGTATTTCGTCGGGTGCGGCAGTACACGCGGCACTCGAACTGGCAAAGCGCCCCGAGAACAAGGGCAAGACGATCGTTGCGCTTCTGCCCGACAGCGGCGACAGATACTATTCCACCCCGCTTTTCGCACAGTGATCTGACCAAACCATTCATATCATAAGAACGGCAGGCGTTCCCGGACGGGGCGTTTGCCGTTTTTTGTGCGTTATGTGACCCGATTTATGTATGGGCGCACTGCATGAACTTGTTCATGTCTGTGTGCGCCCGTTTGGAAACATTGCGCCTGTTGGCGGGCGCACACGCAGGTACGCCCCTACAATATTTGCCCGCGCAAAACCATTGTAGGGTCGCTGCACGAACGTAGTTCGTGCCATTGCCCCGACCTGTGTGTGATTGTACGAACCGTGTGTGACAGGTGGAGGGCAAGCCCCCGCCCTACACTATTATAACCCGCGATTCATGCAGTACGCCCCTACAATATACCCCACCCGCACACAACAAACCCACAACAAAAAAACGGCTCGCCCCGATCGCCGGAGCAAGCCGCATATCATTTATTCACAATTTCGGAAACCGTCCGCCAATGGCTTACGCGCTCTTCTTCTTGTCAGCCTTTGCGTCGTCCTTCTTGTCGTCCTTCTTGGTCTCGGTCTCTTCTTCGGCAGCAGCCGCAGCGCCCTCTTCGTCAGCCTGCTGTGCGCCGAATACGGTGTTGTAAAGGTCTTCGCCGAGAGCTTCCTTTACCTTCGCCTCCCAGCCTTCAACATCGCAGCCTTCGGTGTACTTCTGCATTTCCTCTTCGTTGTTCAAATCGTAAACGGTGCCGCCGGGAATGGTGATGTCGGAAGCGTCGGTGGACTTGAACTCTGCCTTAATGCTGCCCATGTCCTCGCCGTCGGAAGTAGCCTTGATGTCCATTGTGCCGTTGTCGCCGCTGATGTCAAAGCTGTAAACGAGCTTCATTTCGCCCTGACCGTTTACATTGCCGCTCAGGATAGCGTCGCCGACGAGCTTATCCTCGGTAGCAACAAGATCCTTGTACTCGATAGAAACGGTGTTCTCGCCCTCTTCTTCGGACTTGGTCTTTACGGTGAGCTTGCCGTTGAAGGTGTCGTTATCGTAGTTGAAGTGACCCTTCATGGTGTTCTCGGTGGTATCGTTGCCCATGTCGCAGTCGATAACGATGTCCTTATCGTTCGACGCGAATACGGCATAATTGGCTACGGTCTTTTCGTCGCTCTTGATAGCGATGCCGACAGGACTGTCGTTCTCGCCGTAGTAAACATCGAAATAAGCGGTCTCGGTGTTCTCGTCGGTATTGGTAAAGCTGTCCCAGAGAGACTTGTAATCATCGTCGGAAATGCCGCAGGCAGAGAAGAAGTCCTTCAGGGTCTTGTCGGCGTTGCCCTTGTCGGAAACAGCCGTGCCGAGCTTCTTGATGTCGTCAGCAGTAACAACATAGCTCTTGGTCTTGAGGGTGATGCTCACGCCGTCCTGAGTAACGGTGTAGTCCTCGCCGTCGGTAGGCTCGGGGAAATTCTCGGTAAAGGTGTCGATATAGGAAAGAATATCCTCGCCCAGCGCTTCGGTGTCGATAGCGGCGAGAGCCTCCATATCGGGAGTATTTGCAAGATCGGGAGTATTTGCAAGAGCCGAGTCAGTCTCTTCGTTGCCTGTGGTAACGGGAACGGTGTTCTGGAGTGTATCCTTTATATCGTCAACGGTACCCGAAACGACCGCGTCGGAAAATTCGGGGATAGTGAAGTAAGCAACGTCCTTAGCGTTATCGTAAACAACGTTTATGGTCATAAGACCCTTTCCGTCGTAGCCGAGAACGTAGTCAATGCCTGTGAGCTTATCCTTCTGCTTTGCTTCCAGGTCAAGGGAAACGGGCTTGATACCCATTTCGCCGATCTCGCCGGAGGTGGGAGCGGTATAGGTAACGGTCATCTTATAGCCTTCGTCAAGCTCGCCCTTGGCAGCCTGCTGGAGCTTATTTACCTTATCTCCGGCAGCCTTGGCAGCGTCGTCGGCGGAAAGCTCCTTATCGTCCTTAGCCTCTTCCTTAGCTTCGGCAGTGGTAGTCTCTGCGGGAGCCTCTTCCTTAGCGGTGGTAGTGGTCTCGGCAGTGGTGGTCTCTTCTGCTGCGGTAGTTTCGGCAGCCTTTTCGCCGGCAGCCTCGCCGGACGATTCCTTTACATCGCCGCAGCCGGCAGCGCCGACAGCGAGCAGAGCTGCGAGAAATGCGGAAACTAACTTCTTATTTGCTTTCATTTCTTTATCCTCCTTGAAAAGGTTGAATAGACTGTCCGCAGCGCATTTTGTTCACAACTGTATTATGAAATTATAAACAAGCGCCTTACGGACATTACTTTTTCCTATGCTTAATAATATATCACGTCCGAGTTGATTTGTCAATAACAAATTATTACAATTCCATTACAATTCGGCGTTCGTGAGAACCGTTCAGGCGTTTTCACAAACCGCTATTTGTGAATGTTAAGTTTTTGTAAAGCCTATTGACATTTTTTTAGTTATAGTATATAATTGTTACAATAATACTATAAATGCGCTGACGGGAAGAAAAAGCACGGATACCTTGTCACAGAGAGCTGCGGGGTGGTGAAACGCAGCACACGGGCTGTGTAATAACTCGTCCCCGAGCAGGCGCGGTGAACCGCCTTTTTTCAGTAGCCGTGTTCGGCAGCCCCCGTTACAGGGCAGACACTTATCTGAGTGCCGTCAAGGTGCATGGTGCGAGCCGTGCATGAATCGGAGTGGTAACACGGGTATTTTGCGCTCGTCTCCTGTCAAACCGGAGACGGGCTTTTGTGGTTTTCGGGAATCATTAATCATTAATATCTATCAGGACGGTGACTTCATGTATATCTATTCATGGTACAGGAGCATGATGATAAATTTCGCGCAGTTTGACGAGCTGCGTATCGAGCGTTTTGACAGAAACGGCAAGATATGCGAGTATTCCGACGCGGTGAGTTACGAGCTGAGAGCGGTAAAGCACGTTGCGGCGGGGAGCGCTCCGGCGTGGACGTGTTTATTCGGGTCGGAGAGCTATGACGAATGCGAAGAGCTGATGAACAATATCGTGCGGCATCTTATCCGCGAAGACAAGGCGGTCATATTAGCGGACGACGGCGACGGAAAGCCGGCGGTAAGAGAATACAAAATAAGATAAAAGATGATCGTAGCCCGCGCCCCCGCAAAACAGCGGCATATCAAAAGTCCCGGGAAGGGGGTCTTCCCCCATACGCACTGACCTAATGCAAAACCATTGAAAATACGGTGATTCAGGGGGTCACACGGGCGCAGCGGGCGGGAGCAATGACTGCATTAACAAAGTTAATGCCATTAACAAAGTTAATGCCGCAGCCGCCCTGCAATATTTGTTTTGTGCCGCCGATAATATGCAATGCACGTTATGTAAACTTGCAAAGCCTTGTGAGGGTGCGCGTTGTGCGTCGGTTTGACCCAAAAATCACTAAATTTTCAATAGAATGGCGGGTACAAATCCCGCGCCATACAATTAAGTGTATTTTATCAGATGACTATAAACGAGCGTCTTTGGTTAAATTGCATAGATAACTATTGTTAGATAAAGCCTTTTAATGGTTAAATTGCATAGATAACTATTGTTAGATAAAGCCTTTTAATGAGGGCGGCGGGGGCAATGGCACGAACAAGTTCGTGCAGCCGCCCTACAAGCCTTGCGATATTTAAGTTTTGTGCAAATTGACGGCATTGCTCATTTATAGCAGATAACTATTCACTATTCACTATACACTATTCACTGTTTAATCGGGGGGTGTGACGGCGTGTACAATTTAATCGAAATCGAAACAGAAATTAAATATCCGCTCGGGCGGAGCGCCTTAATGCTCCCGCGTGAGCCGATTTTCACGCATACGAATATGTAAATAATGATAATAATATAATCGGAGGAAATTAAAATGGCTAACATGAAACACGCTGATAAGTACAAGCGCGGCTACTATATGCCGCCTTACGAATGCCTTGACTGGGCTAAGAAGGAATACATCGACCACGCGCCCTCGTGGTGCTCCGTCGATCTGCGCGACGGCAATCAGGCGCTTATCATACCCATGAGCCTTGAAGAAAAGCTCGAATTTTACAAAAAGCTCCTCGAAATAGGCTTCAAGGAGATAGAGATAGGCTTCCCCGCCGCCAGCGAGACCGAATATGAATTTTGCCGCACGCTCATCGAGAAAAACATGATACCGAAGGACGTTCGCATTCAGGTTCTTACCCAGTCCCGCGAACACATCATCAAAAAGACCTTTGAAGCCATAAAGGGCTGCGACAACGCAATAGTACACCTTTATAATTCCACCTCGGTCGCACAGCGCGAACAGGTGTTCCGCAAGAGCAAGGAGGAAATAATCGAGATAGCCGTTTCGGGCGCGAAGCTCTGCAAGCAGTACCGCGAGGAGTTAGGTGAGAACAACATCATCTTCGAATACAGCCCCGAGAGCTTCACAGGCACCGAGCCTGAATTTGCCCTCGAAATAGTAAACGCCGTTCTCGACGTTTGGCAGCCGACCAAGGAAAAGCCCGTTATCATAAATCTGCCCGTTACCGTCGAGATGTCGCTCCCGCACGTTTACGCTTCGCAGATAGAATATATGTGCAAGAACATGAAGTACCGCGAGAACGTAATAGTTTCGCTCCACCCGCACAACGACCGCGGCTGCGGCGTGGCGGATTCCGAACTCGGCTTACTCGCGGGCGCTGACCGTATCGAAGGCACCTGCTTCGGCAACGGCGAACGCACCGGCAATGTGGACATCGTAACGCTCGCGCTCAATATGTACACCCACGGCGTTGACCCGCAGCTTGATTTCAGCGATATGCCGTCGCTCGTCGAGGTCTACGAGAGAGTCACCCGCATGAAGGTAAATATGCGCAGTCCCTACGCGGGTTCGCTCGTGTTCGCGGCGTTCTCGGGTTCGCACCAGGACGCTATCGCAAAGGGCATGAAGTGGCGCGACGAGAAAGACCCCGAACACTGGACTGTTCCCTATCTCCCGCTCGACCCGAAGGACGTTGGGCGCGAATACGACGGCGACGTTATCCGCATCAATTCGCAGTCGGGCAAGGGCGGCATAGGCTTCCTGCTTCAGAAGCAGTTCGGCTACACGCTCCCCAAAAAAATGGCGGAGGACTTCGGCTACGCGGTAAAGAGCATTTCCGACCACAAGCACGCGGAACTCCAGCCCGCCGAGATATACGACATCTTCAAGGCGCGTTATCTCAATAAGAAATCGCCCTGCGAGGTCACAGAATTCCACTACATTCAGAACAATGACGACACGATAACCGCGAAGGTGACAGCCGCCTTTGAAGGCAGAACCATTTACCGCGAGGCGAACGGCAACGGCAGACTTGACGCAGTGGCAAACGCTCTGCGCGACGCGCTCGGCGTGACGTTCGTGCTTGAGACCTATGAGGAACACGCGCTTGAACGCCGCACCACAAGCGAGGCGGTAAGCTAC
The DNA here is from genome assembly GCA_902776945.1 of uncultured Ruminococcus sp. Taxonomy (GTDB): domain Bacteria; phylum Bacillota; class Clostridia; order Oscillospirales; family Ruminococcaceae; genus YE71. The sequence goes on along the minus strand of CACYSH010000047.1, from coordinate 21,247 downwards.
ATTTCGATAGTCCGCGACGGTAAGACCTACTGGGGCGCGGGAAGGCACTCGGACATAATCGTTTCGGGTATGCGTGCGCTGGTTTCGGCTATCAATAACAGCTATAATACGGAATACTGAAAAGATAAAAGATAAAAGATAATAGATATAAGATATTGCAAAGTCTGCAAATTATCGGTAAAACGCAAAGCGAATAGCTCAAAATAAATTCGGCAATTTCCAAGGAAAGCCCACCCAAAAGCAGAAGCGGATAATTCTGCAAAAGTGAGCGGAAACTAAGAAATTGCCGATTTTTAATTGCAAAGGTATGGCTTTCAGTATGAGCGAGGCATCGACTTGTGCGGTTATTTTCTCGGATTGCTATAAATGGGGGATCAATAATGTATGATATACAGAAATCATAATGAATCCAAGCGCGTATTTGACTTTTTAGTGTGAATGTGATATAATCAGATAAGGGGGGATCGCTATGAAAAAAATCACCAGAGCGGAACAAGCGCACAAGGTCGCAAGCGAATTTTCCATCGAGCTTATGTTCGCGTTGGCAAAGTATTATCATACCACTATTGAGGTGGTAATGCAGGTTTTTGACAAAACCGGATATTGGAAAGTGATAAACGACGACGAATTGATGTGGGTGCAGGCGCACAGCGGCGAGGAAGAAGTTATAGAGATGCTGAAAGGAGCTTTCGATGAGGTATTATCACGGAACAAGTAAGCAATTCAAGGATTTTGATCTGAAATTCGCCGTGCGCTATATGGATTTTGGAATGGGGATATATCTAAGTCAAGAGGAATGGCACGCCGAACTGATAGCGAAAAAAGCAAACAAAGAACACGCCTTTGTGAGATGCTATGACTTGAATATGTCGGAACTGCGGGAGAAATTCAAGGTTCTGGAGTTTAAAAAGGTCTCAATACCGTGGGTGAAGTTTGTTTTAAATAACCGCAGCAAGGTATATTTAACCGATTATGATATAGTGATAGGAGCTACCGCCGACGCTAAGGCACAGGCGGAGATCAATAGCTTTCTGAAACAATTCAGGAGCAGAAATCCGGGACACAAGGATTACCGCGATCTGATATCACGCTTGTCAGCAGACCATTTCCCGACACAAATGTGCCTTTTAACACAGCAGGCGGTTGAATATGTTAACGAACACTGCGTTGCTGTGACAGATAAAAACGCTGAATAAAAAAAGGGGGCTGTCTTATGGAAGATTTTGAATTGCAAAGTATGCAGCTGATAGACATTTTAGTTACAAAAGACAACATGAGCAGAGAATCGGCGGCTAAATTATGGTTCGGCTCCGAGACCTACAAAGAAATATTTCGCAGGGGATTGACATTTATTTCCGCGACCTGCGCGTATTCGGAGCTTCTTTTGGAGAAAAATAAAAATCCCGAATGGCTGAAAGGATACTACGGCTGACACTCAAAGCGTAATAATTTATAAAAATTTCAATAGGGTATTGCATTTTTTGTTCAAATGTTGTATAATAATAAAAGCGGACATCAGCCCGCGCAGTTTTGTAAGGAGTGACCCATTTATGACCGAACGTTTTGTGTTTAATAAGGGCAGTCTTGCGCGGCTTTCCGCCCGACTTGCTTACGCTAAGGATATACTGAAAAACGGCGCGCCGCCGCTGAAGATCGCTTTTTTGGGCGATTCGATAACCGCCGGCAGCTGTGCCTACGAACCCGAAAACCGCTACACCGCCTGCGTGGAGCGCTGGTTTGAGGAGCGTTTCGGCAAGGGGGCGGCGGTGTTCAAAAACGCCGGTATCGGGGCGACCGACTCTTACCTCGCCGTTCACCGCGCAGACACAGATGTATTCGCGTTCGAGCCGGACATTATCTTCATCGAATTTATCAACGATTCGGACACCGATTTTTACAAGGCTTCTATGGACAGCCTTCTGCGGAAATGCCTTTCCCGCCCGAACTCCCCCGCCGTTGTCATGCTCGAAATGACCCTCGACGACGGCACCTGTCCGCAGGCGGCGCACTCGGTCGCGGGCAGGCTCTACGGCGTGCCGATGCTTTCTTATCATGACGTTATCATTCCCGAAGTGCAGTCGGGGCGCGTGGTGTGGAGCGACATTTCCCCCGACAATATCCACCCGAATGACAAGGGACACAGAATGCTCGGCGGGTTCATCACCGACTTTCTTTCCGACGTTGCCGACAGCGCGGAGGACTTCGGCGAGACCCAGCCGTTCGATTTGGCGGCGGTGAAGTCCCCCACGGGCGACAAGTACGCTCATGCGTTCCTCGCGGGTAAGTCGTCGGCGGCGCTAAAGACCCTCGCGGCGGAGGGCTTTGAGGGAGAGACCTCAATAAGCGGCTTTGCGGACGGCTGGCGCACCGAAAATGGCGGTCGGCTCGTCTTCGAGACCGAATTTGCAAATCTCGGCATACTCTACGGCATGATGACGGGCGGCGGCGCTTCTGCCGAAATCTCCGTTGACGGCAAGACGGTCGGCACGCTCGACAGCGATTTCACGGGCGGCTGGGGCGATTACGGCAAAAACGAGGAGCTTGTCTGCTTCGCGGAAAAGGGCGTTCACACGGTCGAGATAGCCGTCAGCAGCGGCAGATTCGAGCTTCTGCGGCTGATGTTGAGCTGATTTGTAAATAATGTAGGGGCGCGCATTGCGCGTCCGTGAATTAACACTGACCCCACAAAACGGGCGCACACATAGGTCAATGCAATTAAACTAAGTAGGGGCGCACCTGCGTGTGCGCCCGCGGGTCACGCAAAAATTGATGAATGGGCGCACACATAGGTGCGCCCCTACAAAAGATTTCCATATATAACAAAGAAATATTTCGGCAATAAACGCCGTTATATAAATTTCCAATTACAAGGAGGAAAAACTATGTCAAAATTTGTATGTTCCGTATGCGGCTACATTTTCGAGGGCGACGAGGCTCCCGAGGTATGTCCCATCTGCAAGGCACCGAAGGAGAAGTTCAACAAGATCGACGACTCCGCCGAAGCGGTCTGGGCTTGCGACCATGAGGTAGGCTCGGCTAAGACCCTCGACCCCGAGGTCGTCAAGGGTCTTAAAGAGAATTTCGAGGGCGAATGCTCCGAGGTAGGTATGTACCTTGCTATGGCGAGAGCCGCTTTCAGAGAGGGCTATCCCGAAGTAGGTATGTATTTCGAGAAGGCTGCCTTTGAGGAGGCTGAACACGCCGCCAAGTTCGCGGAGTTGCTGGGCGAAGTGGTTTCCGCCTCGACTAAGGAAAACCTTGAAAAGAGATGGCTGGCGGAAAACGGTGCCTGCGAGGGCAAGCTCAAGCTCGCAACGCTGGCTAAGAAGCTCAATTATGACGCTGTTCACGACACCGTTCACGAAATGGCTAAGGACGAAGCCCGTCACGGCAGAGCGTTCAAGGGTCTGCTTGACAGATATTTCAAGTAAGAAGTTAGAGGTAAGAAGTTAGATGACAGAATCTATTAACCGTACTAAAAAATCCAGCCTCTATCCTCTAAGTTTCTATCCTCTAAAAAACAACGGCACCTCCGCGTTTTCGGGCGCGGGGGTGCTTTTTTGCATATCGCGGGGAAAAAATTAATATACTTGTACGGAGGGGGTGAGCGGTTGAGCGCGTTTGAACTGCTGATGCTTGCGGTAAGCCTTTCGATGGATGCCTTTGCCGTGTCGGTGTGCAAGGGGCTTTCGACAGGGCGGGCGGGCAGAGCGGAGTATTTTAAAGCCGGGGCGTGGTTCGGCGGGGCGCAGGCGCTCATGCCTGCGGTCGGCTATTTTATGGGGATACGCCTTGCGGACATCGCGGACAGGTGGGCGCACATATTCTCGTTCGTGATGCTCTCGGCGATCGGGCTTGATATGCTGAAAAACGCGGCTCCCGATGCCGCCCCTGCGGGTGAGAAGTCCATGACCGCCGCCGTGATGCTCCCCCTCGCCGCCGCCACAAGCATTGATGCGCTGGCGGTCGGGGTGATGCTGGCTTTTCTGCGGGAAAACATACTTGTCGCGGCGGGGGTGATCGGCGCGGTGACATTTTTGATGAGCGCGGCGGGGATAAAGCTCGGCAGCGTTTTCGGCACGCGGTACAAATACGGCGCGGAATTATCGGGCGGGGTAACGCTTATCGCGCTCGGGGTAAAAATTTTGCTTTCGTACAAATAACAAACATTGCGGGGTACATAACGCCTATTGTATGTGATTTCAATGGTTTTGCATTCACTATCCACAACTTAAGGTTTACAAGGTGTAGGGCGGGGGCTTGCCCCCGCCGTTCTGTCGGACGGCAGGTCTTTTTTTAGTAATATGGGTCAATTGGCGAGGTCAATTTATAGCGGTGAGGGTAAATTGGCGCGGTAGGCGGCGGGGGCAAGCCCCCGCCCTACATAATCAACGAACAATTATTTATGTCGTTTACTATATCTTATCTGTACGAGCCGTGTTCGCTCTTGAACTTCATTTTATGCTCATACATCGCCTTATCCGCCCGCCTGAAAACAAGGTCTACCGTTGCATCGTCCGAAGCATTCTCCGCCATGCCCAAAGCCGCCGAATACCTCAGCCACTGGTCATTATCCGTGCGCGAATAACACTTCTCAAAATCGTCCGCCAGCTTGTCAAATATCTGCCTGCGGTTCTCGTAATCCTGCCCTTGCAGCAATACCACAAATTCATCGCCGCCTATCCTGAACACAGGCGAATGCTTGAACGCCTCGCACACCATCCGGCAGCAGCCCTTGATGTAAAGGTCGCCCGCTTTATGCCCGTGTTCGTCGTTGACCTGCTTCAAATTGTTCATATCTACCATTACAATGGCAAATTCCACCTCGCCCTCGGCGATCTCGCGGTTCAGCTCCTCGACCTTCTTGAAATACGCCGCCTTGTTGCCAACGCCCGTCAGCGCGTCCTTGTAGGATTCCTTGCTTAACTGCCCTATCTGCCGCTCCTTGTCCTCGATGTCCTTTTCCGCCTGCGCCTTGTCCTTTTCGAGCTTCGAAAGCAGGTTCAGACGGTCGATAGTGTTTATCTGCATCGTGCGAATGCCCTCGTATATCTCGCCGATCTCGTCGTGCGTCCTGATGTTAAGCCCGATAACGCCCGCCTCGTCGTAGCTGACGTTCGCGGCGGGGTTGAATTTTTTCATTTCCTTTGTCATAGCGTCAAGCGGGCGCACTACCGACTTGTTTATGAAGATCAGCGCGAAAACCTGCACGATCAGCGTAAGCCCCAGAGCGCCGCCGATCAGGTAGATAAGGAACCGCTGCCGCTCCGCCATTACCTCGTCCATTTCGAAGTCGCAGCCGACAATGCAAGGCACGCTGCCGTCGCTGGCGTACACGGGCTTGAAGTCGGAGCATAGCCAGCCCCAGTCGCCGTTCGAGATAGTCGGCTCGGGCATGGCGGTCAGGTCAATGCCGAGCAGCTCGGTCTCGCGCTCCTCGTAGTAGCCGACCTCGGTTATGGGTGAGCTGTCGTCGCTTATAAGGTACATATCGTGGTCTGCGTCCTTGTCGCCGTGCGCGACTATATACAAATATTTCAAGCCTTCCATGTTGGCAAGGTAGTCGGAAATCATGCGGCGCGTTTCGCTGTATTTTTCCCACACGCCATGCTCGCGCATAAAGTCCTCAATGGGCTGTTCGTTCTCTTCCTCCTCCGCCTTTTCGCGGATAGCCTGAAATTCCTCCGATTCGATGAGCGGGCGAAATTCCTTGATAAAATCGCCGTCTATCATAGCGGCAACGTTGCGGGCGTTCCCCGAAGCCGCCTGCTTGTAGTAGTTATCGATCTGATTTGCGCTCACGAAGAACGCGGTTATCGAGGTACCGAGCGCCACCGCCAGCACCGTAAATATAACGAAGATGTGCATTTTCAGCTTTAGGGAAAATCGTATGCCGTTTTTTTTCATGAACTGTTCACCCCGCACGATAATGTTTGATAATTATACATTAAATTATAGCAATTGTCCAAAAAACTTACTATTTATATTATATCATGTAATTATATGAAAGTCAATCGTTTAGTGTGAAAATTGTTTATCGAATCTCACTATGTTAACAATTTATCAATATCGCAACATTGCATAATATTCATTGTATGACAGAGGGCTTGACCGCCGTTACCGCGCAGATACGCACGGTTTCCTATGCAAATAGGCGCATTGTTTCCGAAACGGGCGCACACATAGGGTGTATATAACATTAATTGTAGGGCGGGTACATATTGTTTACAAACGGGCGCACACATAGGTGCGCCCCTACATCAAATCGGGGTCATAACGTGTATGGCGGGGGTCGAACCTGTCCCCGCCCTACATGGATTTTGTACGTGAAATCACAGACTTTTGATATACCCTAACTTTGCGTACCTCGCGTATATCTTTTATCTTTTATCTGCTATTATCTTTTATCTTATAAAAAAACAGACCGCCGCTTTCGCCGCAGTCTGTCTGTTTTGACCTCTTCTAAGACAGGAGGAATCAGTCCTCCGATGCAAAGCTCTCAATGAAAGCTACAATGTCGCCAACGGTCTTGATGCCCTCAACCTTTTCGTCGGGGATCTGTACGTCAAATTCGTCCTCAACGGCGCTGATAAGATCAACTACGTCAAGCGAATCCGCACCGAGATCGTCTACGATCTGGGACTCTGCTGTAACCTCTTCCGCCTCAATATCAAACTGCTCGGCAACAAGGTCGCGTACCTTTTCGAATACCATAAAAATCCAACCTCCTATCCATATTATTGTAAGAGTACCCCTTTCGGGAAAGGAACCCATGTGAACCTGCCGCCCCCGCGCTTACGCCTGCGGGACGGTCTCCTCAAATTCACCGATAGTCCTAAACCTATTATAACGCCCATTTAGCATTTCGTCAAGTCCTTTTTGTAAATTTCTTTTCAATGCTGCAAAAATATATTCTGAAATGTATTCGGCGGTCTGTTCGGGGTCGGTGTGAGCGCCCCCTTCCGACTCCTTTATGATGTGGTCGCAGACTTTCAGGCTCACAAGGTCGTCCGCCGTGATGTGCATTATGTCCGCCGCCTCGCGTTCTTTTTCCGCATTTTTCCAGAGTATCGAAGCGAATCCTCTCGGCGAAATTACCGAGTATATCGCGTTTTCAAGCATTGCAAGCTCGTCGCATACGCACATAGCAAGCGCACCGCCCGAGCCGCCCTCGCCCAGTATTATCGAGATGACAGGCGTTTTAAGCTCCATGAACTCCATTATCGAACGTGCGATAGCCTCGCCCTGACCGCGTTTTTCCGCGTCCACGCCGCAGAAGGCTCCCGCCGTGTCCACAAGGCAGATAACGGGGCGGTGGAACTTCTCCGCCTGATGCGCCAGCCTCAGCGCCTTGCGGTAGCCTTCGGGGTGCGGCATACCGAAATTGCACTGCTTGTTCTCTTCAAGCGTTCTGCCCTTCACCTGCGCGATAACGGTCACGGGTACGCCCTTGAAGTACGCCACGCCGCCCAGGATAGCGCCGTCGTCGCGGAACTGCCTGTCGCCGTGCATCTCGAAAAAGTCGTCAAAGATCATCGGGATATAGTCGCGCACGGTGGGTCTGCCTATCGTGCGGATAATGTCGAGCTTTTTGCTTGCGGGCATTACGTCTTTGTTAATCATCGGACAGCGCTCCCTTCGGTGCGGGCTTGTGCAGTTTCAGCAGATGTGCGAGTGTGCGCCGCATTTTTTTCCTTTCGACTATCATATCTACAAAGCCGTTTTCAAGCATAAATTCCGCCGACTGGAAATCATCGGGGAGCTTCTGCTTGATAGTCCCTTCGATAACGCGCCTTCCCGCAAAGCCGATAAGCACCTTCGGCTCGGCGATGATTATATCCCCCAGCGAGGCGAACGAAGCCGTAACGCCGCCCGTGGTGGGGTCGGTCAGCACGGTGATATAGAGAAGTCCCGCGCTGCTGTGTCTGCCGACCGCGCCGCTTGTCTTAGCCATCTGCATGAGCGAGACAATGCCCTCCTGCATACGCGCACCGCCCGACGCGGTGAAGGCTATGACGGGCAGGCGGTGTTCGGTGGCGTATTCGAAAGCGCGGGCGATCTTTTCGCCGACAACGCTTCCCATTGAAGCCATCATGTAATTGGAATCCATGACGATAATCACTATCTGCTCGCCGCGTATCGTGGCTTTGCCGGTGATAACCGCGTCCTTCAGCCCTGTTTTTTCGCGGAGTTCGGCTTGTTTTTTCTCGTAGTCGGGGAAATCAATAGGGTTTTTAGAAATCATATCCTTATCAAATTCCACAAGGCTTTCCTTGTCGATAGTAATATCTATGCGTTCGGCGGCAGTCAGGCGCGAGTGATAATTGCAGCGCGGGCAGACCTTGCCGTTTGTCGTAAAGTCTTCCATAAAGGTATTGTTCGAGCAGCGGGGGCATTTAAAGATAAGACCTTTGGGAATATCGGTCTTACCGTGCTTAGGCTCGCTGTCGCCGAACTCGTTATTAAATCGGGTCTTAACGACCGAAAACAGATCTTCGAGCTGCATATTATCCTCCAATACAATAAAAATAGTAAAAATACAAAAAGCTGTAAATAGAAACCCGAGAGCAAGAAAGTCAAGGTTAAAACCCGCGAAGCGGAAAAGGGGTCAAGGGGCTTGCAATGCAGAAACCCGCGAAGCGGAACCGGGGTCAAGGGGCTTCGCCCCTTGCGGGGTATGGGGCAGCGCCCCATTCGAAATCAAGCCGCGCATAGTCAATCTTACCGACCAGCAGAACTGTTCGCGCGGCTTGCCTTCCTTTGTGCGAAGTGAGCGGAGCGAACGAGCGAACTGAGCGCCCGGCACTCTCTTTACGGTGGAGCAGAGCGCAATTCATTTGCGAAAATCGCTGCGCTCTTTCGCAAATATAAAATCGGCAATTTACTTGTTTTTGTCACGTTTTGCAGAGCTATTCTATTGTGCGTTTTTGTCACATTTTCTTGAAATTGCCGATTTTATTTTTGAACTTAACGGCTTCTCTTTACCGTTAGTTTGTATAAGCCGCCGGCTTTTGTGGGGGAAACCCTTCTGAAGAAGGGTTATCCCCCACGCCCCCTTCCTAAGACTTTTGGTTTGCCTTCACTTTGCGTTAGATTATTTTTGTGCGGTTCAGGAACCCATTATCATAACTTCCGTTCTCAAAAGCCTCCGTGCGTATCAGCTTCAAATGAAAATCAATATTCGTATACACACCGTCAACAATGAACTCACTCAACGCCCATTTCATCTTCGCAATAGCTTCATCACGATCCTTACCATGAACAATGAGCTTCGCGATCATCGAATCATAATACGGCGTTATCTCATACCCCTGATAAACCGCCGAATCTATCCGCACCCCGGGTCCCCCCGGCACAAACAACCCGTCTATCACGCCCGGCGACGGCATGAAATTCATCGCGGGATTCTCCGCATTTATACGGCACTCTATCGCATGACCGCGAATCTCAACGTCCTCCTGCTTGAAATCGAGCGGCTCGCCCGCCGCAATTTTCAGCTGTTCTTTCACAATGTCAACGCCCGTGACCTCTTCGGTTATCGGATGCTCGACCTGTATGCGCGTGTTCATTTCCATAAAATAGAAATGCTTGTCGCGGTCAACCAAAAATTCTATCGTACCCGCGTTCTTGTAGCCACAGACCCTCGCGGCGGCACACGCAGCCCTGCCCATAGCGGCACGGGTGTCGGGGTCGATTATCGTGGACGGCGCTTCTTCAAGCACCTTCTGATTGCGACGCTGCATCGAGCAGTCGCGCTCGCCCAAAGATACCACATTGCCGAAGCCGTCGGCAAGTATCTGTATTTCAATGTGCTTGGGGTTCACAACGAACTTTTCGATGTAAATTTCGTCGTTGCCGAAACACGAAAGAGCCTCCTGCTTTGCGGCGTTCACCATTGATTCGAGCTTGTCGGCGCTCTCGGCAACGCGGATACCTCTGCCGCCGCCGCCCGCCGAAGCCTTCACCATGACGGGATAGCCTATCTCGCCCGCGATGCGCTTTGCGTCTTCAAGGGTCTTTACAGCGCCCTCGCTGCCGGGGATAACGGGAACGCCCGCGGCTTTCATGGCTTCTTTCGCCGCCGCCTTGTCGCCCAGCATCTCAATGCTGTGCGAATCGGGGCCTATGAACGTAATGCCGCACTTTTCGCAGGTGCGGGCAAAGCTGGCGTTTTCGGAAAGAAAGCCAAAACCCGGGTGGATAGCGTCCGCGCCCGTTATCTCGCAGGCGGCGATTATCGCACGCACGTTCAGATAGCTGTCGGCGCTTTTGGCGGGTCCAATGCAGACCGCCTCGTCGGCGATCTTGGCATGAAGAGCGCTCCTGTCGGCTTCGGAATACACCGCGACGGTGTGCAGCCCCAGCTCACGGCAGGCGCGTATGATGCGAACGGCGATCTCACCGCGGTTCGCTATAAGAACTTTTTCCATACTACTACTCCAAATTATTATAGTGAATAGTGAATAGTTAATAGTGAATAGTTAAGGTGCGCCTTCGGCGCGATTATGCGGAGGCTTCGCCCCGCATTTATTGATTACATTAGAGCAACAAATATTTTTGCGGAGCAGACACGAGCGAAGCTCGGGTCTGCTTCCGCATAATCGCGCCGCAGGCGCACCTTAACTATTCACTATTCACTATTCACTCTTCACTATTCACTCTTCACTATTAACTTTTTATTTTATTTTACCGCAAAAGATATTTCCGCCGAGACCGCCTTCTGTCCGTCAACGGTGGCAAGCCCCTTGCCGTAGCCTACGGGACCCCTGACCTTCGTTATCTCGACTTCAAGGCGCAGTACGTCGCCCGGGACTACCTGACGGCGGAATTTTGCATTGTCGATACCGCCGAAAAAGCCTATCTTGCCCTTGTTTTCGGGCAGCGAGAGCAGCGCGACTGCGCCCGCCTGTGCCAGCATTTCTATCATCAGCACGCCGGGGGTGACGGGGTAGCCGGGGAAATGCCCCTTGAACCAGAAGTCGTCCTCCCTGATGTACTTTGTCGCCACGACCCTCTTGCCCGCTTCAAGCTCGTTTATCTCGTCGATAAGCAGAAACGGGTCGCGGTGGGGGATTATCTCCATTATCTGTTCCTTGTTCATTACAACAGCCATTGTTATTCTCCTTATTCACGGTAATATATTACATGGTCGGGGTGGGTAACGCTTATTATCACGCCGACCGCCTTTATCAGAACGAACATTATCGTTATCGCGACGATGCACACAGGGTTCAGCAGAAGCAGCATGACCACCGCGCTGTTGCTCAGTAACGAAAGCGGCAGCCTGATTATCATGCCGAAGGGACCCGAGTTCGCGAAGGTCTCATATATCGTGAAGATACACGCGAAAAATACCAGTATGTAGCAGCCCTGCGTGACCCACATCTCCCACGAATAGCCCTCGCCCTTGATGTTGAAGTTCGAAAAATCAACGGTAAAATGCAGCGAAGGGTCGATCTTCTCCGCGATAAAGCGGAAAAGCATATACACCGTCACGGTTATCGAGGGCAGGAATCTCAGCGTGGGGTTCACGCCGAAGCCGAAGCGGTTCGTCACCGATTTATCGAGATAAAGCCGGCTTAAAAGCAGGTCGGCGGTACCCGCCAGCAGCCCCGTGAAAGCCATTCCCGCCCATATCCCTATCGAAGCGAGTATCTTAGCCTGGTCGCCGCCTGCAAGGTCGTCCATGAGCCATGTATGCAGCGTTATCAGCTTTGCCGCCAGCTCGCCGTATTTTTCCGAAAGCCCCTCTCCCGTGTGCATGGTAAAAAATATCTGTATCGCAAAGAACAGCACGCCGCAGATGACAATTATGCTCATCACGCTGAAAATCACCTGCAATACCGTGAGCTTTTTCTTTTCCGTGTAGAAATGCGCCTTTCTGCGCATCGAGTCATCGTAATCCTGCGGCGAAAGAAATTTGTTGTCGTTCGGCTGCCGGAATGCTATGTCGGGCTTGCCGTCGCCGCGGCGGTCGTTTCTCATGAGATTATCATTACGGTCTGACCGTATTCAAGAGCGTCGCCGTCGTTGACAAGTATCTTGGTTATCTTGCCGTCGCATTCGGCGCATATCTCGTTCATTACCTTCATTGTTTCGAGGATATAAAGCACGTCGCCCTTCTTGACCTTGCTGCCGACCGTCACGAAAGGAGCCGCGTCGGGGCGGGGCTTGGAGTAGTAGGTGCCGACGATAGGAGCCTTTACCGCCGTGCCGCTTATCGTTTCGGGAACGGGGGTGTCAATGGGCGCGGTGATGTTCTGCGCGGCGGCGGGTGAAACGGGCGGCATGGGATAGCCCTGTGCCATAGGCGCAGGCTGCTGCGCAGGCATCGGCGCGGGCGGCGGGGGCGGCGGAGTTCTCTTGCTCTTGACCGTGACCGACCTGCCGTTGTATTCAATAGCGATCTCGCCGAGATCGTTCTTTGAAACTATCTGCGCCAGCTGCTCGATAGCTTCGGTATCAATAACATCAAATATCTTGCTCATTAAGATCAAAGCCTTTCTTTAAGCGTATTTTCGGTTATTTTCGTATATTGTGATTGATTTTTCTCAAATGATTTTGTATGGCGGGGGCTTGCTCCCGCCCGCTGCTCCGCAAATCCACACGGTTTCGCAAAACAATTTATGTAGGGGCGAGCATTGCTCGTCCGTGGATTTGACCCACCTTTGCGATTTCGGGACATTCGCGCTATTCTTTGCGAAAATCGCTGCGCTCTTTCGCAAAATAAAATCGGCAATTTGCTTGTTTCCGTCACGTTATGCAGAATCATTCATTTTGATTGTTTTTGTCACATTTTCTTGAAATTGCCGATTTTATTTCTGAGCCGCTCAGTTTTCTTTCTCCGTTTCGCTTCTGACCGCCCTTCACTTTTGTGGGGGAAACCCTTCTGAAGAAGGGTTATCCCCCACACCCCCTTCCTAAGACTTTTGATATGCCCTAACTTTGCAGTTGTCGCGGGTTTTGCGCTTATCTTTTATCTCTTATCTTATATCTTCTTTTATATCTTTTTCAGGCATATTGTGGCATTATGTCCGCCGAATCCCAGCGAATTTGACAGCGCGGCAGTTATTTCCATATCCCTTCTGCCCTCCGTGCAGTAATCAAGGTCGCACTCGGGGTCGGGTGTCTTGTAGCCTAACGTCTGATGAACAAATCCGCCCTTTATCTGCAAAGCGGTCGCAATAGCCTCCACAGCTCCCGCCGCTCCGAGCAAATGCCCCGTCATCGACTTAGTGGAGTTGATAACGACTTTCTCCGCCGCCGCGCCGAGAGCCTTCTTGACGGCGGCAGTCTCGCAAAGGTCGTTCAGATGCGTGGAAGTTCCGTGCGCGTTGATGTAGGTGATGTCCTCGGGCGCAAGACCCGCCTCTGTGTACGCCTGCTTTATCGCGGCGGCGGCAGCGTCGCCGTCGGGGTCGGGGCTTGTCATGTGGAAAGCGTCGCAGGTCGCGCCGTAGCCCGCAACCTCGGCGTATATCTTAGCGCCGCGAGCCTTTGCGTGTTCGTACTCTTCAAGCACTAAAACTCCGCTGCCCTCGCCCAGCACAAATCCCGCACGCTCCGCGTCAAACGGCGTGGAAGCCTTTGCGGGGTCGCTTTCGCGGCTCAAAGCCTTCATGTTGTTGAAGCCCGACATCGCAAAGCGCGAAATGCACGCCTCGGAACCGCCCGCAAGCGCCGCGTCGAGGTAGCCGTCCTTTATCTTGCGGAAAGCCTCGCCGATCGCGTGGGTACCCGAAGCGCAGGCTGTCACGGTGGCTAAGTTGTCGCCCTTGAAGCCCGTTTTCATCGAGACCGTACCCGCCGCCATGTTCGCTATCATCATCGGGATAAAGAACACGCTCACCCTGTCGGGCTTCTGCATGAACTTGCCGTATTCCTGCTCGGTGAGGTTAAGACCGCCCACGCCCACGCCGATTATAACGCCCACTCTGTAAGGGTCGATGTCTTTCAGCTCGGTGCCTGCGTCCTTTAAAGCCTCGTCGGCGGCGCACACGGCAAACTGCGTAAAGCGGTCAAGGCGGCGGCATTCCTTCTTTTCGATGACCGCCGCAGGGTCGAAATCGTGGACTTCGCCCGCGCACTTCACCTCGAAATCCGAAGCGTCAAAGCGGGTGATGTTGCAGATACCGAGTTTGCCCTCTTTAAGCGCGTTTTCAAATTCGGAAACGTTTTTGGCGATCGGGTTGATCGTTCCCATTCCCGTTATAACTACTCTTCTCATATCTTTGTACCTTTTCTTTTCCTTTCAAGGGGTTGTTCTGATGATTAATAACTCCGCAGCGTACAAGCTCCGGTCAGCACGATTGAAACGAAACATTAGAATAATTCAAACGAACTGTTCGCGGGCGGTGTCGCCGGGAATATCACTCTACCAAGCGGAGCAACGCGGAGCGCCCCCGCGTCCTGACCCGTCCGGTCGAGGACTTACATGGAAAGACCGCCGGATATTTCTATCACCTGTCCGGTAACGTAGCTTGAATCCTTAGAAGCGAGGAACGATACCACGCCCGCTATCTCCTCGACGGTGCCGTATCTTCTCATGGCGATAAGCTGGAGTATCTTCTCCTTCTGCGCGTCGGTGAGCTTGTCGGTCATGGGTGTCTTGATAAAGCCGGGAGCGACCGCGTTGCAGGTTATCCCGCGTGAGCCAAGCTCTTTTGCAATGGTCTTTGTCATGCCGATTATCGCGGCTTTCGAAGCGGAATAATTGAACTGCCCCGCGTTGCCGTAAAGACCCGCTACCGACGAAAGATTGATTATCCTGCCCGAGCGCTGTTTCATCATAACAGCCGTAACGTGCTTTGTCATGTTGAAAACGCTTTTCTGATTTACCGCGATAACGCTGTCAAAATTTTCCTCGCTCATACGCGCAAGCAGACCGTCGCGTGTGATACCCGCGTTGTTCACAAGCACGTCGATTGTCACAAAGCGCGACTTGATGTCCTTTATCATCTGTTCGGTCTGTTCGTAATTCGAAACGTCCGCGATGAATTTCTCGCAGACAACGCCCTCGGCGCGTATCCTGTCCATTATGTCGTTGTTTTCAAACATCGCCTCGCTTATGTCGTTGAGCGCGATGTCGTAGCCGTCCTGCGCGAGCCTGAGCGCTATCGCCGCGCCGATACCTCTTGCAGAGCCTGTTATAACTGCTGTTGCCAATGTGCTTTTCCTCCTTGTTTATGCGAGGGCGCTGCCCTCGCGCTCCCGCTGGGGGGGACCCGCTTTAAAAAAGCGGTTCCCCCCAGACCCCCTTCCCTAAATTTGGTTTTGGTTTGGGTTGGGTTTTACTTTTTAAATCTGCCGCAAAACGGCACCTTAACTATTCACTGTTCACTATAATATTGCGCCGTCGGGTCTCATGGTTTCAAGCACCGCGACCACCATGTAACAGCGCTCGCAAAAAGCCGCTACGGTTTTCCTTCTCCCCGTTGCCAGAAAGCAGGTCACATCGGGATTTGCCGACTTGTTGTCGGCATACCACTTTGCTTTCAGCACTCCTTCGCCCATAAGATCGATTCGCCCCGTTTCGACTTTTCCGCCGCAAAAGGGGCAGAATTTTAATTCGGGGAATTTATCGTGATCGTTCAGATAGCTCATTTGTTTAAGAGCGCTTCTGCCTGTGCGAACATTTCTTCGATAATATCCTTGCAGGGCTTTATCTCGGTTATCATACCCGCGATAGCCCCGCAGAGGAACGAGCCTTCTTCAAGGTTGCCGTCCTGGACTGCCTTTCTGAGCGAACCTAATGTGAGCTGTTCGAACTCGTCGGGAGTGATAGAGCCCGCGCTCTCGCCCTGTGCCAGCTTGCGGGAAAACTTGGTCTTTACGTTGCGGCAGGGGTGTCCGGTGTATCTGCCCGTAACTACCGAATCGGTGTCCTTCGCCTTGATAACGAGGTCTTTGTAGGTCGGGTGGATTACGCACTCTTCCGAAGCGAGGAAGCGTGTGCCGACCTGAACGCCCTCCGCGCCCAGCATAAAGCCCGCCGCGATACCGCGTCCGTCGGCAATTCCTCCGGCGGCAAGCACGGGTATCTCCACCGCGTCAGCGACCTGCGGCACAAGGCACATAGTCGTATTTTCGCCGATGTGACCGCCCGATTCGGTACCCTCCGCAATAACCGCGTCAGCGCCTGCGCGTTCCATTCTCTTAGCGAGAGCCACGCTCGGCACGACGGGGACTACCTTAACGCCCGCGGCTTTCCAGGCTTCCATATACTTGCCGGGATTTCCCGCGCCGGTCGTAACAAGCGCCACGCCCTCGTCGATAACGAGCTGTGCGAGGTCGTCGGCATTCGGCGACATCAGCATGATGTTCACGCCGAAGGGCTTGTCGGTGAGCGATTTAGCGCGGCGTATCTGATCTCTTAAATAGTCGATAGGCGCGGAACCGCCCGCGATTATGCCAAGTCCCCCCGCGTTGGATACCGCCGCCGCAAGGGTGGATTCGGCTATCCACGCCATACCGCCCTGAAATATCGGGTATTTTATACCCAAAAGGTCGGTTATCCTTGTCTTTGTCGTTGTCATTTTACACGCTCCAATTCTCTGTAATTATATCAATAATATCCTTTTTTTTCCTCTTCACTGATCTTATTCGCATAGATGCTTGAGACGAACGCCTCACCGCAAATGACCTCATACGTCATAAATTTTTTAGATTTCCACCTTGTATGGAATTTCCATTTGTAATCAAGCGGCTGCGTCTTGATAAGCAAAGCAGCAAGAACACCCAAAGCGACATAATACGGCTTTGTATCTACATCATTCAATTCCGACGGCATAAGCACCGCCGCCCCTCTATCGCCGTGATATGGGCAAAGATATACAAAAGAACCGTCCTTCGCTGTTGCTTTAAGGCAATATATGTACAAATAATCATTATCCTTCGAGATATGATTGGGCGCACCGAAAAGCGCCTGATATTTCCCGAATAAAAGAGCGAAATGATGGTCTCCTTTACTATTTATATATTTACCGATCTCATTAATGTACTCTTTAGAATCAAATAATTCCACACTTGTAATGTGCATTCCTTTTGAAGCTCTTGCCACTTCTTCAAAATCAACCTTTTCAAAAGTATACATTATAACAACCTATATACACAGTCAAACGCATTAATACTATTCCTCGACCTCCTCGACTAACGCCAGTTAGCCTTCGTCGTCATCCTTGGCACTCGTGTCCATGGCGGCGAATCTTGTCACGAATTTGATCGAGGAATAGTATAAAATATCTTTTATCAAACTTTTGTGAACTCCGCAATGCCGTTCTTAACGCGGTAAACTATCTCGGTCTCAGCGTCCTCCAGGAACCCCCGCCAGACATAATCGGCGGGCTTTGTACACATTATCGACATTATAAGCTCCTTCCGCGCCGCCTTGTACGGTCGCGTGTCGATTCCCACGCGGTCGGCGGGCAGCGAAATAAACGGCTTTTCTATATGCGCGATACCGAGATAGATCGCCTTGCCGTCTGAGGCAGTCGCCTTGATGTCGTACCGGTACATATTGTTGTAGCACGCCGAAGCGCTGTTAGGCTCGCCGAAAAGCGCCCGCAGTCTGCCGTAAAACATGGCGTAGGTCTTGTCGCCTGCGGAAGTATCAAAGATCGGCACCGCCGTATAGAACATACCCTTATCCGAAATGTTCCTGACCATTAGCGAACGGCGGCTCTTTTCAAAGGTAAACATCAGTATTCAAGCACGACAGCGCCGTAGGTCAGACCGCCGCCGAAGCCCACAAAGCACACCTTATCGCCGCGCTTTATCCTCCCCGATTTAACGCCGTCATAGAAGGCGTTCGGTATCGAAGCGGACGAGGTGTTGCCGTAGTCCCTTATGTTCAGAACCATTTTGTCCATAGAAACGCCGAGCTTTTTGGCGGCAGTCTCTATAATGCGGACGTTCGCCTGATGAGGTATCACCGCGTCAAGCTCCGCGGGGGCGATCTCCGCCTTTTCGCAGGCTTTCGACACCGCAAGCGGCAGGGCGTTCGTCGCGAATTTGTATACCTCCTTGCCCTCTTGCAGCAGATAATGCCTGTGCGGCTCGGGCATTCTCATGTCGTAGGTGTCCTCTTCTGCGCGGAAGGGATTTATTGTAAGGAGCGCCCTTGCCGCCAAAAACGGCGCTCCGCTGCCGTCCGCCGCCGTAAACGACGAAAACAGCGTATCGTCCTGTTTTTCAAGCACGACAGCCGCCGCCGCGTCGCCGAAAAGAATGCAGGTCGAGCGGTCTTCATAGTCAACGAATTTCGAAAGCTCCTCGGTCGCCACGACGAGAACATATTTCATATCGTCGCAGGCTAAGTATCTTCTTGCCATATCCACGCCGTAAACGAATCCCGAGCAGGCGCAGTTTATGTCGATACAGGGGAAACCCGCCGCGCCAAGCTCGCGCTGGATAAGGCACGCTTCCGAAGGAGTATAGTAATCGGGCGTGCAGGTGGCGCATATAATAAGACCAAGCTCGTCGGCGGAGATACCCGCCTCCGCGAGCGCCTCTTTGGCGGCTTTCGCGCCAAGGAAGAAATTCGGCTCGCCGTTCGAGATGTGGCGGGTCTTGATGCCTGTGCGCTGGGTTATCCACTCGTCGCTGGTATCGACGATCTTTGCGTAGTCCTCATTGGTGGCGACAAGCTCGGGGACGCATCTTCCGATACCCTTGATTTTTACACCGGTAGTCCTTTTCATTCCGTGACACTTTCCTTTCATGCCGATAATTTGCCGTAAAGAGCGGTAATTTTGTATGTTTTCGATATTGAATACCGCCCGCGTTTATGCTATAATTATTATTGCAGGGTATGCGTATCCAAAAAAAGACCGCATACTATTATTATAAACCCAATTTGTTTCTAAATACCTATAATAAAGTTTCGAGAATATTAACTGAACACTTTTTATTTAGAACTGTCAAAAAAACAGTTCGCAATGCGAAATATTTCACGTTTTTGTCAGTCAAACTCTTTTTATCAACCGTGTAGGACGGGGGCAGATTTCCATTTGCACTAACCTAATGTGAAACTATTGAACCACGGAAATCAATTTTTAAAAATCACATAATGATATTTGTGCATTATGTAGGGGCGCACCTGCGTGTGCGCCCGCAAATTGCGCTTCTTAACCCACAAAACGGGCGCACACATAGGTGCGCCCCTACAAGATTTCCAACGAATGGTGCAAAATTGATTTCCGTGCCCGTGAACGCTAACAAAACCGCGATTTAACCCAACCACCGCGTTGTGGGAAAGGAATCGGACATCATGAGCATTAAGAAATTGCTTTTTGTGTACAATCCGCGCTCCGGAAAGGGGCTTATCAAACAACACCTTTTCGAGATAATAAACATTTTCACCGAAGGCGGCTGGGAGGTCACGGCTTACCCCACACAGCGACCTCTCGACGCGCACGACCATATCCTTGAAACGGCGCGTGATTATGAAATGCTCGTCGTGAGCGGCGGCGACGGCACCCTCAGCGAGGCGGTCTCGGCGATAATGGAAGGCGGTATAGATATACTGCTCGGCTATATCCCCGCAGGCTCGACCAACGATTTCGCAACGTCTATGGGGATCCCCCGCGATATGCAGAAAGCCGCCCGCGAAATAGTGAACGGCGTTGTCTTCGAAAACGACTGCGGCTGCTTCAACGGCAGATATTTCGCCTACGTCGCGGCATTCGGGCTTTTTACCGACGTTACCTACGAAACTCCGCAGACGACCAAGAATATCTTAGGTCACGCGGCTTACGTTCTGGAAGGCTTGCGGCGGCTGCCGGGCTACAAGGGCGTGGAGCTTACCGTCGAGCATGACGGCATCGTTGAGACAGGCAATTTCATCGTGGGGCTTATCTCCAATTCGCGCTCGGTGGGCGGCATGGCGATAAAGGCGCTGGGGCGCTCGAACTTTGATGACGGTCTGCTTGAAATATCAATGGTGCGCACCCCGACGAACCCGATAGTATTACAGCAGACATTAAACGAGATTCTCGCCAACCGCATCGGCAACGACCACTTTCTTGTTTTCAGCGCTTCGAACGTCAAAATAACGAGCGCGGAGGGCGTTTCGTGGACGATAGACGGCGAATCGGGCGGCACTCACACGGAAGTCTCGGTGCAATGCTGCAAGCGGGCGCTGAAGCTCGTTATCCACCCCGACGACAAGACCGACCAGCAGTCGGAGATAGACCGTATGCACGAGAATATGCGCAATTCAAAGAGCCTGCTCTTTGAAGACCAGAGGGACATTGAAAAGTAGTCCTCCGCCGGACGGGCGTGTCCGCGCGGCGGTCGCTTCGCTCCCTCAGCCTGCGATGTTCTTTCACTCAGCGCCCGCGAACATTACATTTGTATTCATTTAAAGGTTTTTACAGCAAAGGAAAGGAAAGTAACAATGACAACATTCACAAAATACGTTCTGACATTTCTTATCTCGATGGTGCCGCTTGTGGAGCTTCGCGGCGGCGTGCCGTTCGGCGTGGGAATGATCGGCAGGGAGCATTGGATCAAGGTGCTTGTCGTCTGCATGATCGGCAATTTGCTGCCCGTGCCGCTGATATTCTTCTTTGCGAGAAAAGTCCTCGTGTGGGGCAGCGACAAGAAGTACATCGGGAAATTTTTCAGCTGGTGCCTTGAAAAGGGCAAGCACGGCGGCGAGAAGCTCCAGGCGAAGGCGGGGCGCGGAATGTTCGTGGCGCTCTTGCTGTTCGTGGGTATCCCCCTCCCCGGCACGGGCGCATGGACGGGAACTCTCGCGGCGAGTATGCTCGACCTCGATTTCAAGAAAAGCGTCATCGCCGTTATGTGCGGCGTTCTCCTCGCGGGCGCGATAATGACGACACTCAGCCTGCTCGGAATCAGCGCGATTGATTGATAAAACGAAACCCGCAAGCGGAATCGAATGCCGTTTGCGGGATTTTTTATGTATCTATAATTTTTTATGTATCTATAAATGAGCATTGCCGTCAATTTGCACAAAACAGGAATATCAGGCTTGTAGGGCGGCTGCACGAACTTGTTGGCATTAACTTTGTTAATGCAGCCATTGCTCCCGCCGTTCTTATCGCAAGGCTTTATCTAACGATGATTATTTATGCGATTTGATGAAAAGCGCTCATTTATAGTATGTATAATGTCTTGTGAAAAAATGTAGGGGCGCACCTATGTGTGCGCCCGTTTTGAGGTCAAATGGTGAAGTTTGCGGGCGCACACGCAGGTGCGCCCCTACTCGCCCCTACATTAAATC